>JAGMDK010000037.1 GCA_023128695.1 Phycisphaerae bacterium | reverse complement strand
TGCATACGGCTGAACTCTTACGAAAGAAGGAGCTGCAACGATGGCACCGCCTAGACGAACCAGCCGGGAGCACCCCGGCTTCACGTTGATCGAGCTGCTGGTGGTCGTGGCGATCATCGCGCTGCTGATTTCCATTCTCCTGCCAAGCCTCAGCATAGCCAAGGATCAGGCCAAAAAGGTCAAATGCGGGGCGAACCTGCGCTCGATCGGACAGGCCGTGGAGACCTGTTATGCCGAGAACCGCGACTTCGGCCCTTCCTGGGACGACGGCATGGCCCAGGATGAGGTGTCGTGCAACCTCCAATATTGGCCCCTCTTTTCCTGGATCGACACGCTGTTCGATATCGGCTACCTCGGTAACCCGGACGTTCAGATTTGCCCCAGCGACAAGCGTCCGGATCAAGTGGTGAAAGAGCGTATCTCCGACGAGACCGGCTATTATCGGTATGGATTTGTAAATAAGTTCAATCATGGCGAAACATTGAAAGAGGGTCTCCGCTCCAGCTATGCCATGAACGTTCATATGCACTTCAATTTCTACGAGGATCGAACTCACGACACGGCCCGACAGGTCTTCGCCGCCGACGGCTGGTGGACCTGGTTCGGTTCACTAAACGCCATGTGGCTGATGACACCGAAGGTTTTGGGCACTGCCCCGTCCCCGAATGGTTGGCCGGACGCGTGGCACGGTACTTCGGTCGGCTGGCGGCATGGTCGTGATCGGGTGGCATCACTGCTGTTCCGCGATGGACATGTCATGCCTTTGAAACCGAGATCCTATCCTTACTCCACCGCCGATGACCTCAAATATCAGACTGTTGATACTACTCGTTACTACACTTGGCTACCTGGTGAAAGCCCAACCCGGCGCTATGATAACGAATACGGAGAAGGCTCCAATTGCCCGTACCGGATTGAAGAATATGTCGGAGCGGACCCGCCAATAAAACCGGCCTGGGTGGAGGCAAAGGATACCGGGTGTGGGGCCAAGTTCATTAGGGATGATACAGACGATAACAATTTCCACCCCTACGCCTATCCCGACGAGCTCAACGCCGTTTGGCGAACTCGCCACGGCGCCTGGTCAAAACTTCCCAGTAATCCGAACCATCGGAACTAACCCATGTCCCAAAGTCGACGGAACGTGCTGTTTGGAATCCTCGGCGTCGTCGCCGTCATCGCCGCGTGTTTTTTCTTCTTCACCGGCCGGGGAGGCGTGCCGAGAATCGGCAATAAGTACACTGTCCATGGCATCTGCCTGGCGTGCCGGCACGAGGGAGAGTCGCAATATCCACGCGACGAGCGCCCGCCCCACAAATGTACGCAGTGTGGGGAGCAGGCGGTCTATCCTTTGTACTTCTGCCGTGATTGCAAGCATCGCTTCGTGCCGCATCTCGTCCGCACGAAGATGGGCGATCCCCTCCGGATTCCGGAAAACGTGTGGTGCCCGAATTGCGGCAGCACTAATTGGATCGGGTTCATCCCGAAGTTACAGCCCGAGGAGCCGGTCGGCGATGCCCCCTGGCCGGAGTGGCCGGGGTAAGCGTACGGCGACGATCTGCCGTAAATCAAATGTAGCGGCCGGGCTCTGTCCCGGCCGTCCCACCGGCTGGAAGCCGGTGCCACACACTAATGTAGCGGCCGGGCCCCGTACCGGCCGTCCCACCGGCTGGAAGCCGGTGCCACACACTAATGTAGCGGCCGGGCCCCGTACCGGTCGTGGGAACGTGGGAACGTGACAAGGTGATAAGGTGACAAGGTCTAGTTTCTAGTCTCTAGTTTCTAGTCTCTAGATGTAGCGGTCGGCCCCCGTGCCGGCCATTCCCACCGGCTGGAAGCCGGTGCCACACAATTACGGGCTGAAGCTAGCGGCTCTTTGGAATCAGAGGGCTCGCGGGCCCAGTGTTGCCACGCAAAGCTGATCGGCAGGCAGGCGACGGGCGTAGGCGGCGACGCGGTCGGGGGTCACGGCGCGCAAGGCGTCCAGCTTGGGGCTCAGACCGAGCGGGCGGCCGAAGTGGAACAGATCGTCGCTGAGACGGCCGGCCCGTGCACGGGTCAGGTCGTCTTCCGTTTCGTATTGGGCGATCAGGCTGTCGCGGGCCCGGGTCGTCTCGGCCGCGGTCAGGTCCTCTCCCACTCGTTGCAATTCACGTAACAGCGTCTGGTAAGTCCGGTCGCAGCGTTCGGGGGTCGTGCTGGCCCCGAGGTGGAAGACGCCTTTGCCGCGCGGCTGCTCGTGCCACGCGCCCACCCAGTACACCAAGCCCTGCTTCTCGCGCACCTCGGTGAACAGGCGGCCACTCATCCCGCCGGCCAGCACGCCGATCAGCACCTGTTCGACCGGGAAATCGTCGTGATCCCGCGGCAGGCCCGGCAGCGTGATGCCGATGTATTGCTGCTCGAGCTCCTTGTGCCGATGCTCGCGGGCGGGCTTGAACTCGAAATCCGCTGACTCGCGACCGCCCCGCTCGGGTGAGCCCAGTCCGGCGAAGCAGTGCTCGATCCGCCGGGCGAGTTTGGCCGCATCGACCGGCCCGGCGGCGACTACCTGGAGACGGCCGGCGTGATAGACTTTCCGCCAATGGTCGCGGATCACGTCCGGCGTGAGTCGTGCGAGCGATGCGGGCGTTCCGCCGATGTGTTGGCCCAGGACGGGGCCGAGCGTGAGCCGCTGGATCATGATTCGCAGCAGATCTTGCGGCTCGTCCTCCAGGTGACGCAGTTCCTGTTGGGCCAACTCGACGGCGACTTGGCAAGCATCATCAGGGAACGTGGGGTGACAGATCATTTCGGCCACGAGGTCCGTCACGTCGAGCACGAACTCCGGCAGGCATAGGACGCGGACGAGCATGGTCTGCCGGCCGCTGACCGTGGCCCATTGGACTCCGAGCCGGTCGAAGGCGTCCGCCAGGCCGCGGCCGTCGAATCGCCGCGTGCCCTTGGAGAGCGTTTGCTGGACGATGGCGCCGACGCCGGTCAGCTTCGGCGGCTCGTCGGCCAGGCCGCTGAGCATACGGAAGCACAATGCGACGGTGTTGCGCTGCGGGAGGACGTCGGCGGCAAACTCGACGCCGTTGTCGAGGTGTTCGTGGACGAACTCGCCGGAGGTCGTGCTTACGCCGGCTGCCATCAATGGTCCACCGCGGTGCCGAGCAAGGGGGTCAGCTCGGCGAGCTTCTGCTGGAGCAGGTTGTCGTCGCGGGCCTCCATGTTCAGCCGCAGGAGCGGTTCGGTGTTGGAGGGCCGGATGTTGAACCACCAGTCTGTGTACTGGACGGTGACGCCGTCGAGGTAATCGATTTCGGCGTCGCTGTACTTTTCCGCGATGTTTTTGAGGGTGCCGTCTTTGTCCTCGTTCTCGAAGTTGCGTTCGCCGCTGCCGGCGTAGACGTTGAGCGGCTCAATGAGTTGCGAGAGCGGTTTGGCACTGCGGGTGAGGGTGTTGAGCACGGTGATGAAGGCGAGCATACCGTTGTCGCAGAAGTAGAAATCGCGGAAGTAGAAGTGTCCGCTGAGCTCGCCGCCGAAAATCGCGTTGTTGTCGGCCATAGTGCGTTTCATGAAGACATGGCCGACGCGTTCGCGCCTCGGGAGGCCGCCGGCCTTCTCGATTGTCTCGGGGACGATGCGGCTGGAGCGGAGATCGTAGACGACGGTGGTCCCCGGCCGCTCGCTGAGGTACTCGCCGGCCAGCAGGGCGGTGATCAGATCGCAGCGAACGATGTCGGCGTTTTCATCCACGAACATGCAACGGTCGGCGTCCCCGTCGAAACAGGCCCCGCAATCAGCCTTGTGCTCGCGGACGGCGGCCTGGAGCTGTTCGAGATTGGCCGGCACGAGCGGGTTCGGCGGGTGCACGAACTCCCCGTCGTGCTCGAAGTTCACCGCTATGATCGTCAGGTTGGGCACGCCGTTGAAGACGATCGGGAACCAGCGGCCGGCCATGCCGTTGGAGGCATCGACGACAACCTTGAGTTGCCGCGGCTCTCGCAGGAATTTGAGCAGGTAGCTGCGATATTCTTCGGACAGGTCCAGGGAGCTGATCGAAGCCAGCTCCGGAACCGGGTGGCGGGAGATGGCCCGCGCGATACGCTCGATCTCCTTGAGCCCGGTCTCGGCCCCGATCGGCTTGCCCTTGGGGCCGGAGATTTTGAAGCCGTTGTAGTTGGCCGGGTTGTGGCTGGCGGTGACCTGGACGCCGCCGCAGCAGGGCATGTGGTTGGTCGCGAAGGCGATTTGCGGGGTGTCGGTCATGCCGATGTCGATGACGGGGGTTCCGACCGCCGCGGCACCTTCCATGAACGCCCGGGCGAGTTGGGGGCTGTGCTTGCGCATGTCGCGGCCGACGATGAGGGTGTTCATCCTGGAGTCGCTGCGGTCGTAGCCGGTGAGGGAGGTACGCAGAAACTGGGCGGTCGCGTTCCCGATCCGCCAGGCGACGTCTTCGTTGAGCAGGTCGGGGACGGTGGCGCGCACGTCGTACGTTTTGAAGACTTTGCGGATCATGTCTCGTTTGTCCATTTCAAGTACGGCCCGGGGTAAGTTTTTCTCGGTGGCGACCTCCGCGCCGAAGTACGCGGGTCTGTCCTGATCGTCTTCGTTGAACCGGCAGCCGGGGCACTTACGGTAGTTGGCCCGTCGCCGGCCGATGCAGATGGCTTCCGAAATCATGATGTGCTCTTCCCCCGGGCAGTAGCGCTGGATTTCGTTCGATTCATCTGCCACGTTCTGGGCTCCCGGAGGACCTTCCTCACGAAATGCTAGCAGACGCGGCGGGAATCGGCTACCCTCCGTAACAAGACGGCTGGCACTCGGGTGAGCGTCAGCATTGTAGGTTAATCCCCTTTTTGGGGTGGGGCGGGCGTCCCTGCCCGCCATTCTCTTGCTGACAATGCCGCCTCGCGGGCAGGGACGCCCACGCCACCTACTATTATGACGCTCACCCCTGGCACTCGGAGCAGCAGACTACCATGGCCGGTGACTTCGGAGTTGTGTATCCGCTTTGGGACTTCGCGGCGGACGAGGGGAGCCTGCTGGAGCAGGTCGCCGGGGACGTGGGCATCGACCATCTCACGGTCCCCGTTGTGACGGGTGCCCAAACGCAATTCCGCTTCGTCAGCGGCGGGGGCTCGCCGCACTTTCATACGGAAGGTGGCTGGCACTATCGACCACAGGCCCGGGCGTACGCCGCCGTCTTGAAGCCGCCGAAGGCCCGCTGGTTCGCCGGGGGGGACTTGCTGGCCCAAATGCGGGAACGGGCGGCTGCGTTTGACGTGCGGCTGCTGCTGCGGGTCGACGTGCGGGCGGTGCGGGCGCTCGTTGAGAAGGAGCCTCATCTGTGTCAGCGCAACGCGTGGGGGCAGGAAGTCCCGTCCGCCGGGGGATGCGCGTGCAACCCGGACCTGCGGGAACTGCTGCGGGCCACGTTCGATGACCTCGCGCGCTATGAGCCCGCCGGGTATGAGCTGGTGGATGGCGTGCCCGACTGCGCGGCGGATCGCGGCGTGACACGCCCGTTTGGATGGCATCCGGCGATCCGCCACCTGCTCGATATCTGCTTCTGTGCCTCGTGCCGGCAGGTGGCCGAGCGGGAAGGGGTCGATCCGGATCAAGCGGCACGGAGCGTCCGTGTGCGGATCGAACGGCACCTGGCGGGACAGACACCAATTTCAGGGCCGGACGATACAGACCCGGTCGTCTCAAAATACGTGGCCACGCGCGCCAAGGACTGCTGCCTCTGGCTGCAACGGCTGGCGGAGAGTGATCCGGAGCGTCGACGCCTGCTCGTGAGGACGTTCGGCGAGTGGACGCTGGGCAACTGCGCGCCGTGGGTGCGGATGGTGCGCTTCCCGGCCGGCGCCTGTGGTCCCTTGGACGGCGAGCAGTGGGCGGAACGTGTACAAGCCCTGCCCGAGATCAGCGCCCTGGCGTTGCCCGTGTGGCGGCCGACTTTTAACGAAGCCGCGGAACTGGTGCGGCTGGTCTCGGAAGCAGTGCGGGCCGGCGTGAGTACATTTGATTTCGAGGGGCTCTGTGAGGCGCCGTGGGACGCGATAACCTGGCTCAAACAGGCGATCCGCTTCGCCCGGCGAGGATGAATGGATTGCGGATTGCTTAAATGTAGCGGCCGGGCTCCGTCTCGGCCGTCCCACCGGCTGGAAGCCG
>JAGMDK010000369.1 GCA_023128695.1 Phycisphaerae bacterium | reverse complement strand
AAACCGCGGCAGTGCCATTCGTGACAGTCACCAATTTCTGTCTTCCTTTCTGGACGGTTTTCTTCTTCGGTCGGCCGACCGGGAGCGGAAGAATTAGATGGGTGGGGTGCGTCCCGGGCTCGCCTTCACTTTCTACGGGCGGTGGCCCAGCCAGTCGGGGTTCTTGATGCCGTCGAGCTCGTCGCAGCGGAGGTGGCTGATCTTCCAGCACTCGGCGGTGCGCGTGAAGGTGAACGACCAACCTGTGCGGTGCGGGCTCGGCCACTGGCCGCCGGCGTGGTTTGTGAGGTAGTTGGCGCTGACGACGAAGCGGTCCGCGGCGGACTCCACGAGCGCCAGCCGCGTGCGTTTGATTTGGCGGAAGTCGATCTCGATCAAGGTCGCCTGGACGGTTGCCAGGAAAGCGGTCCGGTCCACTTCGTCGATCCTGAAGTCTGCGGCCAGGGCCGCCGCGAGGGCCTCGGTCCGGGACTTCAGGAGGTCCGCTTCGATGGCAGCGAGCGTGCAGGCGGCGTGCTCACGTTGCGTGACGACGAGGGCCTGGACCGCCAACAACACAACGGCGAGGCCCAGCCCGATCAGCAGTGGACGCGGACGGCCGCTCCGCCGCCAGTAAACCAGCAACACGAACAGCACCGTGCCCAGCAGGGCGGCCAGCGTCCCGGTGGATTCGAAGAATAGCCGGATGATCCAGTCCATCGCGTGTTTCACCTATCTCCTATCTCCGTGAACGGGCGGGAGAGGATTCCCATCGGTAGCGGTGCGAGAAGGGATTCTCGCACCAGCGACCGCGCGGGCTGAAGCCCGCGGCTCTTCGGAGTTCGCGCGTCTCTCCGCATATGATTCTACAGGGTTTGGCAAGACCGGGTGCGGGGTGCGGGTCCATGACAGTTCCGGCGGCCCATGCTGGGGAATGTAGCGTCCGCCCCCCGTGGCGGACGTTGCTGAGTGGAAGCACCACACGTGCCTACGTCCGCCACAGGGGGCGGACGCTACTTTTTCTGACGTCGCGACACATCCGCCGATAGTGTCATGGACCCGCGGGGTGCTGTCTTGGCCCGGGTCGGTTGCCGCGGGGGGCGCTTTGGACTAAGTTCGCGGGCATGGAGTTCGGCGGCAAGTTTATCGTCATCGACGGCCCCGACGGCTCGGGCAAGGGCACCCAGCTCGAACGCCTCGCGGAATTGATCGAGTTCCACGGCGGTCGCTGCCGTCGAGCACGTGACCCCGGCGGGACCGCGATCGGCGACCGCATCCGGCACGTCCTCCTGGGCTACGACTTGTCCCGGATGGACCCGCACTGTGAAACCCTGCTGTTCATGGCCTCCCGGGCCCAACTCGTGGCCGAAGTGGTCCGCCCGGCGCTTCAGGCCGGCCAGACCGTCCTCTGCGACCGCTTCATCTCCGCCACCTGCGCGTACCAGGGGGCGGCCGGCATGTCGCGCGAGGACATCATCGCCCTGGGTCGGCTCGCGGTTGGCGACACCTGGCCGCACCTAACGATCGTGCTCGACCTGCCGCCCGAGGTCGGCTTCCAGCGGACCGGCCGCAAGGCGCACCATGCGCGAAAGAACAGCATGGACCGCCACGCCGGGCAGCTCAGCATGTTCGATGACGCCAAGCCGGACGCGATGGAACGCCGCCCGCTCGAGTTCCACCGCAGGGTGCGGCAGCTTTTCCGCGAGTTGCCGGCGATTTACCCCGCCCCGGTGGTCATCGTTGACGCCGGTCGGGATGCCGACAGCGTCTGGAACGATGTGAAGGAGGCGGTGCGGCGTGCGACTGACTGACGTCCGGCATCAGGACCGTGCCATCTCGATACTTCGCCGCGCGCTGCGCAGCGGCCGCACGCATCACGCGTATTTATTCGACGGACCGGAGGGGGTCGGCAAGGAGTTGACGGCGCGGGGGCTGGCGGCGCGGCTGTTGTGCGGGGACGAATCGCTGGAGCCGGACGCCGACGCGTGCGGGCGGTGCCCGTCCTGCAAGCTGTTGGCGACCGGCAACCACCTCGATTTTCACCTGATTCACCGCGGTCTGCACAAGTTCCACCCCGACAGCACGATACGCAGCAGCAAGGGCCTGTTCCTCTCGGTGAACCTGATCCGCCACTTTCTCATCGAGCCGGCGGGCATGAAACCGACGCAGGGGCCGCGGCGGGTGTTTTTGATTCGCGACGCCGAGCGGATGAACGAGGAGGCCCAAAACGCCTTGCTCAAGACGCTCGAGGAGCCGCCGGGCAGTGCGTGCCTGATCCTGGTGACCGCGTCGGCGTCGCGTTTGCTGCCGACGATTCGTTCGCGCTGTCAGCGGGTGCCGTTCGGGCTGCTGCCGCCGGATTTCGTCGCGGGGGAGCTGGAAGCTCGACTGGGGTTGTCAGCGGCGAACGCCCGGGCTCTGGCAAGTTTGGCGGGCGGTCGGCTGGGCGTGGCGCTACTCTGGCACCGTATCGGTCTGCTTGATGCGCTCGACGCCGTCGGCGGATGTGTGGATCGCCTGCCCGCCGGTGATCCGGAGGCGTTCGGCAAGACGCTGGTCGAACTGGCAACCGAATTGGCCTTACGCACGCGACAACAAGCTGACGAGGAAGCTCCGGCGGAGGCCGAAGAGGGCACGACGAAATCCGCCGGCAAGATTGTCTCGACCGATGAACTGCGAACAGCTCTTAAGCTGGTCATGTTGCTGGTGGCTTCGCTGTACCGCGAAGCGCTCGTCGTCAAAAGTGGAGCGGCGGCGCTGTGTAGCCTTGCCGGCCAACAGCCGCGGGTGGAGCAACTCGCCGCCGGAACGACGCTCGACCGGCTAGATGAGTGCATTCGCGGCGTGAACGAGGCCGAACGAACGCTAGACCGCAATGTGATGCCGCAACTTGTTTGCGAGCGTTTGGCGGTGGCGTTGTTGGGCGAATTGCCGGTGAGCGGGTAAGTGTGGCCGCGGGCAGCCGCGATTTCGCGCAAGTCTTTGAAAAATAAGGACATGGGCGGCAAGGGACTCGAACCCCCTACCATAACACCTTGTAAAAACAATACCTTACGACAACCCGGCGCGGCGAGCGGTGCGGAATCCGGTGCAGTTGGCGCCGAAAACGCCTCACTTGCCCACGAACTGACGGTGGTGATTGAGGCCTGGCCCGAGCTTCCCCAGGCCGTCCGGGCGGGCATCGTCGCGATGGTAATAGCAGCGCAAAGGGACGGGAACAACCAGGAACGAAACTGACGTTTGGACGTGAACTCAGATCGGTTCCATAATGCGCTAGTTTCTGGGGGGAGATACTAATACATTAGTGTTGCGTAATGCACAAGGTTTGCCTCATTAAGCATGTTACAAAGTGGCACCCTACGTGCCTGGATTCGCGCGTCGCGGGCGGTTAGTATGCTACTTGAGACCTGGGCGGGGGTTCCTTTTCTCAAGCTGGAATTCACCAGTCGGACAGGTACAGAGACGGTATGAATCAGGCGGACGTCGGGCGTAACCGGACGGCTGGCTGACGCCCGCGCGCGGGGGGCAAGCCCGGGCGGGGAATCGGTCGGATGTGGGCGGGTATCCGAGTTGCCGGTCCGGGACGACGACGACGACATGGACTTGTTGGAGAAGCTCGAGGCCGAAGATAGAGCCGCCGCCGCCGCCGACCCGGCGGATAATT
>JAGMDK010000368.1 GCA_023128695.1 Phycisphaerae bacterium | reverse complement strand
CCACGAATTCTGCTGAGGAGGCATTTTCCGATTCATGACTTGTTTCTCCCAAGAGGCCACGATGCCATACACGTCGCTTCACACAAGAGCCGGCTTCCTGTTCTTCATACACCGGCCAGAGGACCGAGTTGCGTTGACTGGTAGATTTATTCTCGCCGGTCAGTGGCCGAAGTGCGAGCGGCGCGCACCTTGTGTAAAGCGCGTGCGCAGCGCGCAGCGCGGAAAAACCGCTCTGTGAGGCGTATTCGGTTGTACTACACGACGCCGAATTACGGACGGTCGTGGAAGCCAGCACCCGGGCGATTTCGTCGGCAGACAGAATCTTGGTTTGATCGACGTGCATGTCCATCGTTGTGCCCCTTCGATCATTCGGCATACCCGCCGATCAGCCCGGCGGATTGGCAGCCGACCCCACGGCCAGCCCCAGCCCGAAGCGCAGTTTGTTGGCGCAGCCTGACACAAGTTCCAGGTTTTCGTCTTGGCCGTGGGGAAATGATCTTGGCGAAACTCTGATACGCGGCACCTGAATCGGATAACGAGAACGTGTAGTAAGGCTTATGCGGACCCTGCTCGGCTATCCTCGTGCATCCGCGATGATTGTCTCGAAACGCGCCACGATGTCCGGGTGGTGTTGATCCAGGTACTCACGAACCCGGCTGTTGGTCAGCAGGGCACGCGCGTGGATAGCCGGCCGCAGCAAGGAGAAGGTGTGTCCGGGACGAACCCTGCGCGGCTGAAATGGAGCCCCGATACGATCAGCCGAGGAACCCGCTTAGACGCTCAGCCAAACGAGCGACGTCGCGGACCTGGCATTCCCAGACCGTGAGCACGGACCATCCGGTCCGCCGAAGAGCTCGCTTGATCTTGAGATCCCGGTCCCGGTTTCGATTGCGCTTCGCTTGCCAGTAGGGTGCGTTTGTCTTCGGACAGCGGCGACCAACACGGCAGTGGTGGATGGTCGGCAATCGACGAGCAAGCACCGACCCGCTCGCACACCTTGCCATTCATGCCAAAAGCAAGCGGAGCAAGGCCGACGTGCGGCATGACCGCCGGGAGCTGACGGCCGAAGAACAGCGGTGGTTATTGCAGACTGTGACTGACCCTGAAAAGGGTTGTAGCCGCTACGGCGTGTCGCCCGAAGATCGACGCCGGCTGTATCTCATGGCGCTGGGGACCTTTATTCATAGGAGTTTTCGTCAACGCGCCCGGCAGGACTCGAACCTGCGACCGCCGGATTAGAAATCCGGTGCTCTATCCGCCTGAGCTACGAGCGCTGCTCTCTCGCCACACACAAGTACATCACTGTTGGTATTGGTATTGTACCCGATGGGCCGCCGGCCATGAATGTCGAAACTACGCCACCGGCGAGTGCGAGAAAGGATTCTCGCACTAGTACCGGGCTCGAAACGTGAAGAGCCGCGGGCTTCAGCCCGCGCGGTCGTTCGTGATCTGAAGCCCGCGGCTCTTATTCAAGGTGCATATCCGTTGAGCGCTCCCTTGACGCCGCGGCCGGCACGCCCCAAGCTCCCACTGCCATGACCACGCTCACGCGCGAATCGCCGGCGAAGATCAATCTAACGCTCCGGGTAACCGGCGTGCGCGCGGATGGTTTCCACGAAATCGAGTCCCTCGTCGCACGTATCAGTCTGTGCGACTCAGTAAGTGTCTCGATCCGCGATGACAAACGCCTGACGGTCGAATGTGACAATCCAGTCATTCCGTGCGATGAATCGAACCTTGCCATCCGCGCGGCACGGGCCTTGGCAGAGACAGTGGGCGTGCAGCGCGGCGTCCACATTTCGCTCACCAAGCGTATCCCCCCCGGGGCCGGTCTCGGCGGCGGCAGCTCAAACGCGGCCACCACGCTCCGCCTGCTCAACGACGTGTGGGAACTCGGCCTAACCCGCGCTGAGCTGGCACGCCTCGGCGCCCAACTCGGCTCGGACGTGCCGCTCTTCTTCCACGGCCCGCTGTGCGTGATCCGGGGCCGCGGCGCGGATGTGGAAGACGTCGACGCCAATCTGCATGCCTGGGCAGCCCTCGCTTTGCCGAACATCCATTGCTCCACGCCGGCGGTTTATGCCGCGTGGGATCAAGGGGCGGATCAGGCCGCACGCCCGGAAGTGTCGGAGATACTTGCAGCTTGCGGCTCAGTGCCCGAATTCATGGAATTGCTGTTCAACGACTTGGAGACGCCGGCGTTTGAGGTATCGCCGCCGCTTGGCGAGTTAGCCGGACAGATCACAGAGGCCGGCTGGCCCGCGGTTCGCCTGACGGGCTCCGGAGCGGCGCTGTTCCACTTGTTTGAAGACGAGTCCGCCGCCACGACGTTCGCAGCCGCGGTCGAAAACAAGTTCGGCGTGCGCACAGCCGTCATCGCGCTCCAAACTTCGTAGCGGCCGGCGGCTCGCCGGCCGAGCCGTGTAGGATGCGGCTTGCCGCACCATTCTCATTCGCCGAACCGTCCATCGAGGTTGGTGCGGCAAGCCGCACCCTAGTGCGCCTGAGAGTGTACTCGAACAGGGGAGTGGAAGTCTCCCCCAGGCATGCGCTCTCCGGCCTGTAACCGAAGGTAACCGCGCCGCCGCGAGGCGGGGTGGAGAGCAAGTCGAGTACATGAATCAGGGAGACCTGAGCAGGGTCCGCCGGTGTTCATGCTGGAGACCCAGCCGAAGAGCCGCCTGCTCAGGAGTCAGAGCAGCCATAGTAGCGAAGAAGCCGGGCAATGCCGGTGGAGCGAAGGGCTGCGGGAAGGTGGATGCGTGACGCCGGACTCGTGCGAAACCACCCCGGTGCAAGTGCCCCGGCCAGCCGGAGCTAAGAGTACGTAACGAAATAACC
>JAGMDK010000367.1 GCA_023128695.1 Phycisphaerae bacterium | reverse complement strand
GGGGGCAGCCCGTCCGAGCTGTCCGCCGCCGCCCACGCCGGAGCGTCCTGCGGCTCGTGGTCGGCGTCAGCCTTTCGGATGCCCACCAGTTCCGCGCCTGGGAACACGCGCTTGATGCGTTCCACGGTGTTCCGCACGCCGGCGGGGGCATCCGCCAGCATCCGGCTTTCGTCGGCCGGGTAGCTCGTGGCGGCCAGTACGTCCCCAGCGTCACCACCACCGAAACCAACGCTGGCGCTATCACCAGCCGGGGTTTTGGTGACGGCGAGCAGCGCCGACAGCGCGGGCTTGTGCGCCGCAACCCGCGCGACCAGCTCGGGCGTCATCGCCTTCCGCGGCCGGAAGCGAATCCGCTCGCCGTGGACCTGTAGGGCGATGCCACGCGCGGTCAACTCGGCCAGCAGCGCGGCCGGCGTGTCCAGGGCGTCCGTCATACTTCCCCCCATTCGCCATCATCGCCGGAGACCGCATCGCCTGCGGCGTTGGGTGAATAACCGTCCACGTCTTCAGGGGCCGCGCCACCGGGCGACAACTCCGCGGGCACGTACCCACCATCACCACAACCGAAACCTCTGTTCGCGGCATCATCAGCCAGGGTTTTGGTGACGGGGTCTGCCCTGTTCAGCACGAAGCGGGACGACGGCCGGCCACCCTTCGGGCCGGGGGCCGGGTGCGTCCAGCTCCCGAAGCCGACCTTCGCGAGCGCGTCCAGTTCCGCTTTCGCGGCGTCAGCACGGCCGCGGTACTGGTGCAAGCTGTGCGTCAGGTCGCGGACCGTGACGTTTCCACCGTGATGCTCGATCCACTCAATCAGTTTCCGGCGTTCGCGTTCTTCTTCACTTTCTCCCAGGACCGCGTACACCCTCTGGGCTTCGCTCTTGAACCACTCAGTAACGGCGATCGCTCGTCGCATCGCGTCCGCGCTGATGTGTGCGATGGCGTTACCGCCGACCGCCACTTCGACGCACGCGAACAGCAGCGCGATTCGCGCGCACGCGCCCTTCAACTTCGCGTAGTGGGCTCCCAAGTCGTCATCGCCGATATCGACCAGCTCCAGCACATGCCGATCGTGCCATTCGACCCACAACGGCTTCGCCTCTTTGCCGATCGGGATGAACCTCGGCCGCGGGTCTCCCAAGTCATCTACACCGGCGGGCAGGGCCAGCAACGCGGCCAACAGGTCATGCCACGCGCCGGCCACGTCATCGGGCATCGCCGCATCGATCCAGAGTGCGGGCCGGTCTGGTGGATACGCCACGAGCACGCGCGCGAGCAACCCCGCTTCGCGCTCGGCAATACCGAAGCTGCGCGACAATGTGCCGGGCTGGATGCTGCCGAGTACGCTCACCGTGGCGCGCTCCACGAAGTAAGTCCCCTTGCCGCTCTTGCGATCGATGGTGACAGGGGCCGCGTCGTACATGGACAACCACGCCGGCTGATCACTCCCCTTGCCGCCAGACGCGTAGCGGTCGAACGCGCCGACCCACGCGGCCAGCTCGTCGCGCACGAGCAGCAGCCCAAGGGGGTTTTCTTCGAGCAGACAGCCGAGCTTTTCAATGGTTACGTCACTGACCACCAGCCGGCGTTCGGTGGGACACTCGGGTTCGTCGGGCGGATCGGTCGGCGGACCGTTGCGCTGCGCTTTTTTCCACTCGGTCAAGCGGACGCCGTGGCGTTCGAACTCGCGCTGGTACTCTTTCAGGGCGTCGCGGTACGCGCGACGCTCGGCCTTGAACAGCTCGATGAGCGCGCGCGTCACGAGCTTGAGCACGGGGCTTTTCGTAGTGCCCGAGCGCCCGACCAGTACGCCCCACAGGACCGCTGGTTCGGTCCAGCCGGGTTTCACGAGCACCGCAACGCGGTTCCCGATGCTGCCCGCGACCACCACGAGCACGGCGATTGCCGCAAAGGCGGGGGCTGTTCCCGTCGCCGCGGCTACGGCTTCGACGAAGACGCGCAGCCGGTCGGGCAGCGCATCGACGGGGAACGGCTGAAACAACTCGGCCACGGGTGCGGGGGGCGTGGGCGTCATCGTCGCCTGTACAACCAGCGTTTCCAGGTCTTCGCGCATCGCATCTTCGTTGTGGCCGCCCTTGCGATATCGCTCCACCCAGTCGGCAATGTCGCCCTTGGGGGGCAGGTCCATGTAGGGCATGTCCGTCCCGTTGATCTTGCTATGGCTTGTCCGCATGATCCGCACCGCCGCCGGCGGGTTCAACTTCGCTAGGATCGCCGCCACGTCCGCGGCGTATTGCTCGCCGGCTTCGTCAGCATCGGGCAAAATCACCACGGCCCGGCCAGCTAGCAGTGTCCAGTCCGTCTGGTTGGCGCTCTTACTACCATTGGACGAAGTCGTGGCGATCAGCCCGAGCGAAATCACTGCGTCGACGGCCAGCTCGCCCTCGCAAACGTAAACGCGCGACGCATTCGCCAGCGTCGGGAGCTGATAGAGCGGCTTGGGCCTCGTCATACCGCCGATGATCCAGCCTTCCGGCGTGCGGCTCACTGGACGGATGTCCTTCTGGTCGCCGGGTCGGTTCCACCTGACGACCATGCCGATGGGGTTGCCGTCGGCATCCTGATACACCCACTGCGCCGAACGCGGGCCGTGTCGGCGTTCCAGCTCGGCCACCGCTTCGGCCGCGGCCTTGAAGACCTTCGGGGCGTGGGCGTCACCGTTACGCGAACTGTCACGCGGCGGGGCGGGTTTTGGTGATGGTGACACGCGCGGGGGCATCAGGTCGCGCATCGTCAGCCCCAGTGCCTTGACGATCGCTTCTGCCGAACAACCGGCGTGACACTTCAAAAGCGCCCGCCTGTCGTCGCCCTCGGCAATTGAGAGGCTGGGCCGATGATCGTCGTGCGCTGGGCAATGGGCTTGCCAGCCAGCCCCGTTGCGGGTTGCCTTCCGACCGGTTACACTTTCTAGTGTAGCTAGAACCACGGAAACGGGGTGATCGCTCATCGGCGGTTGCCCCCTTTCTTTTGGGCTTGCTGGGCCAGATATTCCCGTAGTAGATCAATGGGATAGATAATCGCCCTACCGATCCGAACATGAGGAATCTCGCCAGCGTTGGTCTTTGACCACAAAAGCCGCTCACAGATGCCCAACGACTTGGCTGCCTCTCGGGGGCGCAGGCCTAATTTTGGCGGGTCGTGATCGCCATTGTCCAGGGTCGCTGTTGTGGGGGGCTTGTCAGGCATGGCAATCCCCTCTCCAGTCGTGAGCTTTCGGCCTGGCAAATCTAACCACTACACCCAGCCGTGCTAGCTCAGCTTGAGCGCCGGCAGCCGTTGACAGCTCGCCGCGCTCATAGGCGTGCATCAGCGCCGTGAACGTCGCCACTGCCGCGATCGTGCGTTGCCTCCGCTCATCGTGTTCTGATCTCTGTTTGTTCATCGCGGTTACTCCTTTGTAGAACGCGTCTAAAAGGGGTCCGCGTTGATTTAGTGTTGCGTTATGAAATGCGAATTAGGCGTGTTTTGCCGAACGAAACGTGCGCCAGTGTTGCGTTGCGTGTTGCGTTGCAACAGGATCATGCGTCATCGTAGTCATCTTTTTCGTCATATGCTTCCACGTCGGTCAACCCGGTATCAGGATCATTCTTAATATGCCCACTGGGCAAGTCGGCTTTCTTTCCGCGGGCCATTGCCGCCGAAGCTCGATATTCTTTACTACGCGACAACGTTGACCGATCTTTTCCGACATGCCTGGCAATCTCGGCGTCCGACCAGTCGGGATGATCCTGAACAAGCAGCATCGCCTCCGCCAACCACTGAATTCGCCCCTGTCTCTTTGTAATAGACTGTCCAGGCACGTTTCTGTGGCTGGAATCGCCTGCTTGGCTGGCGTGGACTTTCTCAATCTTATAGCGCAGCATCGATGCTAGTTGTCGCAAGTAGTCCGTATCTCCTGCCGCTTCATCCGTTACATCGTCGAACGCTTTGCACACCGGATCACTAAATAGCCGAGTTGAGTCCGGGGGTGACACGTCGCAGTACGCCAGCGGACGTAGATCATTGATCGCCCCTTGAACCAAGGTTTCGACCTTGACACATCGGGCGACCACGGCCTGATCCTCCGGCGTTCTCACGCGATCGTAGGTTAGTTTGCAAAGTACGTCAGCACATATCCGCACTTCCTCAACAGCGTGGAACACCTTGTCAAACTGTGGGTGATGGTCTAGCTTTGCCAGGACGTTTCGCGCCACGTTCGGCAGCCATTCTTGCAGCTCTACAATGAGTCTGAACGCGACAGCACGCACATCCACTTCGAGGAGGCGTTTTTCACCATTGGTGAGTTTTGGGTCAATGAGCGCCTTCATTCCATAGATTATTTCTTCAAGCAGTACTGGAACCGATCCGGTGAGCGAACACAGCTCGTCGATGTTTGCTGCAACAGGCAGAGAGGGGCCGAGCAATTCACGTAACGGAGTAGATATCGTCGGGTAGGGTTTCCCGGTCAACGGCGAGACTTGATCTTCGGGCATTATCATCGTCCTACCCCGGGTATCGCTGCCCGAAACCGCGTCGGACGATGAGAGCACGGTTCCAGGCAACGCGACGACTCGCGACGGCCGCCGCCCGGGATACATCTAGTATACCGATCCCGCACAGGCTGTCTAAAGAAGGTAGTCAGATACCGGGCGCGCCATCCCTGGGCATCGACACTGGTGTCCGGCTGATGACGCAAATAACGCAAACAACCCTACTTCCTCTGTTCACCATGAAAGAGAAGAAAGAGAGAGTAAGTAGTAAGCGAGAGAAGATACACCCAACTACCGTCATTAGCGTCATTGCGTCATGGGGCGGTCATCATCGGGGTGTCGGTCAGGCTGACGACAGCATTAAACCCGGATTTCCCAGATGGAGTGTTCGCGATGGCATGATTTGTGCACGTGTCCCCTGTGATTCAAGGGTTTCCGGCCATTCTGACAGGAGCACCCGATGGGTGACAGGCGAAAAAAAGCACTTCGTATGCAGTTTGATGGCAAGCTCAGGCTCGAATTCCACGGAGCGAAGATCACGAGCGACGCGGGCTTGCTTGCGTTTCGTGAACTGGACGAAGCCTTCCGTTTTCGCCTCATTCTGGCCGAGTCCGCCCACTTCGAGTACCCTGGGTGCCGCCCGGTACCAGGCATGAGGAAGCCGTATGCCAAGCGGAGAAATCACAGCCGCCGACGTACAGTCCCTTAGTGGTCCAGAGGAGCTGCGCCGGTTCCTCGGCACCCTCGGCTACAACGTCAGCGATCCGATCGAGCAGACGGCGGCCAGTCTTGGCGTCGCGGAGCGGGTCCAGCACGCCATCAGCGAGGCTCACCGCGTCGCCGCCGAGCGACTGGAGCCGGGCCTCGATCCAGCCTTGGAGGTGTATTGGTTTGAAGTCGGC
>JAGMDK010000366.1 GCA_023128695.1 Phycisphaerae bacterium | reverse complement strand
GCCCAAACCCTCCTGATCCTGACGACCAAGGACTTCGACCCGATCGACTTCGCCCTCGTGCAACGGGCGCCACGCAAAGGCCCAATGCCCGGAGGCCCCGTCATCTCCCACCGCCTCTTTTCACTCGACCGACGCAATCCGACCCGCGTTCACCTGCATGTGCTGAATAGCATGGCCAACAAGGCCGGCGACCCATACGCCCAGTATGACCGCATCAAGGATGCCTTCCGGCTTGCCGAGTGGTCGGAGGACGAGTTCAACAACCGTAACCTGTTCAGCGACTACTTCCTCAAGAACCGCCTGCCACGCAAAGACCTTTTCCCCGTGTTTCACCAGGACGTTCGACCGGCTCGCCGCGAGTTGTCGGAGGTGTTCAACCGCGCGGACGACACCCGGAACCTCAAGACTGACGAACTCGAAGACAAGTTCGTCAAACCGTTGGCGGCCGCGTTGGGCTTTGAGACCCCGAAGCGCGTACGGGGTCAGGACGCCGCTGACTATCTGCTTGAAGCCAAGAAGAACAGCGCTTCGGCCAATGTCGCTCTGCTCGTGTATCCGTGGGATCGGTCGCTCGACCGCAAGGACGATCGCGACCAGGATCGACCGGAAGACGTACCCGGCATCCGTGTTGTCAGAGCGCTTGAGCATCACGGCGTTTCCTGGGCCATTCTGACGAACGGCAAGGATTGGCGGCTCTACTGCGCCGCCGCCCACTCGCGGGCAAGCAACTACTACGAGGTCGATCTCCCGGAAACGCTCGAACGCGAGGACTTGACGGCCTTCCGTTACTACTACCTCTTCTTCCGCGCCGCGGCGTTCATCCCGGTCGCCCCGTTGCCCGATGACGAGTCCGGCCAGCCGGCGTGCTTTCTCGACCATCTGCGCGCGGGATCGGCCGCGTTTGCCAAAGAAGTGGGAGATCGTCTACGCGACCACATCTTCAAAGACGTGTTTCCGTATCTCGCCCAGGGCTTTGTGGACTACCGCAAGAAGAAGCACGGCGAGGCGACCCGAGCGGGCGATCCGTTCCTCGACGAAGTCTACGACGCCACGCTGACCCTGCTCTATCGCCTCTTGTTCCTGCTCTACGCCGAGTCGCTCGATCTGCTGCCCGTACAAGTCCCGGCCTACCGCCCAGTCAGCCTGACCAGACTTAAACTGGAAATCGCCAAAGCGGCGGGTGATGAAACCGACGCTGTCGAGAAGCGGCTCAAGGAGAGGTTCAATCAGACCGACACCACGCTTTACCGCCGACTCGGCGATCTTTTCAGGGTTATCGACGAAGGCAGCAAGGATCACAATGTTCCGGCCTACAATGGCGGGCTGTTTGAGACCTCACCACAGCGCATGGATCGGTCCCGCGAGGCAGCGGCCGCACGGTTCCTCAAGAAGCACCGCGTTCCCGATTATTTCCTCGCCCGCGCACTCGACCTGCTCGCCCGCAGCGAAGACGCCAAGAGCGACGCCCTCGTCTTCGTGGACTACAAGTCCCTCGGCGTCCGCCAACTCGGCAACATCTACGAGGGCCTGCTCATGTACCACGTCGTCATTCCTCGCGACGACTGGGAAAAGGGCTTTCAGCGCAAGGGCCTGCGCGTCGCCTTGGTGCCGTCCAACAAGGAACGCAAGAGCAGCGGTTCGTATTTCACGCCGCAGCACATCGTCAAATACATCGTCGCCAACACAGTCGGCCCGCTGCTGACCGAAAAGTTCGAGGCTATCGAACTCAAGCTGCGGCCCATCCAGCGCGAATATCAGGAGACGCGCGAATTCGAGCGAAAACGCGCGGAGAAGATGCGGTCGCAACCGCGCACCGACGACGCCATCGCCCACAGCATCGCCATCAAGCATGAGGAGACCGTGTGGGACGTGTTCGATCTGAAAGTCCTCGATCCGGCGATGGGCAGCGGCCACTTTCTGGTCGAGACCGTTGACTTCATCACCGACAAGGTTCTCGACTTCCTTGCCGGCTTCCCCTGGAACCCCGTGCAGGTGCTGATCGACCAGCGCATCCGCCGGCAGATCATCGAATCGCTCGACGAGCAGGGCGTCAAGATCAACGAGGATCGCCTCACCGATGTAAATCTCATCAAGCGGCTGGTGATGAAGCGTTGCGTCTACGGCGTGGACCTCAACCCGATGGCCGTCGAACTCGCCAAGGTCTCGCTCTGGTTGGACAGCTTCACGCTCGGCGCGCCGCTGTCGTTCATGGACCACCACCTCAAGTGCGGCAACTCGCTCATCGGGGCGACCATTGACGACCTCAAGAAGGCGTCCGAGGGATGGATGTATGGCATCCCTATGGAACCGCTTGAGCGTGCGACGCGCAACATGGAGGACATCGCCGACCTGACCGACGCGACCGTAGCCGAGGTCACCAAGTCCGCCGAGACATACGAGAAAGTCGTGGCTGGTGTGGAAGGCTACCGCGCACTGCTCGATTGTTTGACCGCTGAGCATTTTGGCGTCAAAGGTGCGTCCCACCTCGTCACCGAAGGCAGCGATCTCGATCTCGAACATTGGTCGAAGACCGTCGAATCGCTACCGGGCCGCGAGCAAGGCTGGATCAAGAAAGCCACGAAAGTCAGCCGCGAGCGTCAGTTCTTCCATTGGGACATCGACTTCCCCGACGTGTTCTTCACTGCCCGACGTGAACCGGAGCTGCGCGCGTTCGATGCGGTCATCGGTAATCCGCCGTATATCTTCATCATCGATGTTCCCGACGAGTGTCGTGAATACTACGCGCACAGGTGGAAAACCGTCGAATACCGCTTTGACGTGTATGGGATCTTTGTTGAGCTGGCGGCAAACGTGACGCCCGACGGTGGGCGAACAGGTTTCATAATCCCCCACACGCTGCTCAACAATAATTCGTTTGCTAAACTGCGCGCCTTGCTGTTGCAGGAATGCGACGAATTAGCGCTCATCGATTTCACGGTTCCCATTTTCGAGGAAGCTAGCAATGAACCCATGCTGGTTTTCACCAGGAAAGGGAGCTACGATCGCGAACAGCCCACGAAAGTTCTCGGCGCCCGTTTGGCCGACACCGACTTGTCACCTTCGGTATTGCGCCGCCTGCCCAGCACCGTGTTCGCGCAGCTGCCAGGCGTTCCTTTTGTAATTCCGGAGGATCCGCTCGTCGGCGATGTCATCCAGAAATGTACGGCGGGGCGCGGCCGTCTAGGCAACTTCCTTGAAGCTACTCAAGGGCTGCGAACGGGTGACAACCAACGCTTTCTTCGTCCACGCCGTCTGTCCCGGGGGAACTGGCGTCGGGCAGTTGGCGGACAGCACGTTGGGCGGTACGAGATCGAGTCCGTTGAGCTGTTCGTCGATTACGACCGGGACGCCCTCGACGCCCCGCGCGCCGAGAAATTTTGGGCCGCAACCGACAAGATTGTCGTCCAAGAAGTCCGCAATGTTCACCTGCAGCGTCGGATCGTCGCCGCCCTCGATAACCAAAAAACAATCGCGTTGAACACGACCAACGCGGTAATCCTCAGTCCCGGCTGCGCGTACGACGTCGTCGCTTTCCTGGCTGTCATGAATTCCTCCATAGCAAGCGAGTTCATGCGCGCCTGTTTCCGCGACAATCATATTGCAACACAGTACATTTACTCGATTCCATGCCCCGATCTCGGTCAGCCGTGCGAAGGAATTGATTTGGGCGCATCACAAAAAACGGCGCCCCAACGGCAAGACGCGGCCTCCGTCCTGGGTCGCCTCGGGCGCGATTTGAGCAACTTGGGCGAGGAACGGAATTCGATGTTTTCCGATTTGCGCGACGGCCTCCAGCTTGCAACCGAGTCCAAAGCCCTGCACAGCTGGGCCGGTTACGCGCGGCTCGACGATCTCGACTACCTCGGCTGGCAAGGTCGATACGCCTCCTCGCGCCTGGACGACGAGGTCGCCGCCGATGGTCGCTGGTTCAAGAACGGTGTCGCGCCGCCCATCGACGGCACCGGACCGGGCGACATTCCGTTTGACCTCATCGCGCGCGTGTATCCGTCGTACCCTTTGCCGGGGATCGACCACGAAAGCTGGGAAGCCGGTGCGTGGGAGGAGCTTTGCGATCTGCTGCGCAAGAACAAGAGCAAGATCGGGAGCGACCGCATCCGTGCCGACCTGACCGGACGTGGGGCGATCACTCACCCGACCGGACCGATGCGCAAGCTCCAGGAAACGTTCTTCAAGTATCACCGGGATATCCGCGAGAACCGCGCCAAGGCGGCGGAGATCGACTTCCTGATCGACCGCATCGTGTTCCGGCTGTTCGACCTGACGCTCGATGAGCAGAAGCTGATCCTATCGCGCGTCGGCCCCGGCCGCCCGCTGCCCCCGCGTCGCGGTAGGCGTAAGAAATCAGCCGGCAAGAAGAAACTCGACCCAACGCCGACTTTGTTCGATTGAATCGAGGAACCGCGAATGGACTTTGAAGTATTCTGCGACGAGTCGTGTCAGGAGCTTTTCCAGACCGGTCCAGATCAGCAGCGTCAATTCGTTCTGCTCGGAAGCCTGTGGATCGAGGCATCGCAACGGCCGCGCTTCAAGCAGCAGATCGCCGATCTTCGGGAGCAGCACAAAGTAGGCGGCGAGGCCAAGTGGACACGCATCAGTAGCTCACGGCAGGACTTCTACACGGCTCTCGTTCAGCTCTTCTTCGCTGAAAAACAGATGCGGTTCCGCTGCATCGCCCTCAAGGCCGATGAGATGCAAGCGGTACCGTTCCACGGCGGCGACGTAGAGCTGATGTTCTACAAGTTCTACTACCAGCTTCTGCACCACTGGATACTCGACTGCAACCGATACTCGTTCTTCCTGGATACCAAGACGAATCGCATCCCCGGTCGTCTGCGGAAGCTGCACGAGGTGCTTTCAAACGCGAATCGGCTCTCCGAGATTGTGAACATGCAGGCGCTGCCGAGCAGGGAGGTCGATCTGCTGCAACTGACCGACGTCCTTCTCGGCGCCGTCGGGTACGCGCTGCATCGGCATGCCGGCAGTCAAGCGAAAGCAGCAGTCGTGCAGGAGATTGAAACGGCGCTCGGGCATCCGATCAGGCCAACGCCGAAGAGCGAAGAGAAGTTCAACGTTTTCCGGTTTCGACCCGGCGGGGGATGGTAATGGCGCTGCCGCCGCTGCTCCACCTGGCCGACGAGGCGGCCTACCGCGCCCACTTTGTCGCGACGCTCCGGGGAGCGACAAACGCCATCGTTACGCACGACGGGATCGACGTTATATTACACGATCACGACTTCGATCACGCATTCAGCGCGCCGCTGAAGAAGTGGTCGAAGCAGCGCGTGTTCAACGCTGGGCGTGCGTCGTACATGGACTGGATTCGATCGGTGCTTGAGGATCGTGCCATGGCGCAGTATCGTCGCGTGATGCCTGATGGAAAAACGCGAAAGCTGTTACTCGAACCATCGGCACCGTTCATCGTGGTGATTCAGCCTGAGCTAGCTAACCCGACCAAGGCGGCGTTCATCACCGCGTACCCGGTGACGAGCGCCAAGGCCCTGGCGAAGATTCGGAGCAATCCAGCATGGTGAGCGCAAAGAAATCGCCGCTGATGCGGCTCAGCGGCGGAAGCCTTCATGGATCCCCTGCCACTGGCAGAGGACATTAACAGTATAGGTTTCCGGCACCCCACCAGTCAAGGTCTGGGCAGGGAGTCTCGACGGGATTCTATCGGTTCCGTGGCAATGAAACTTCACTAAAACCCTGTTTTTAGTGCCTTGGCGCGGGTTTGTAACGGCTGGCGGGTGCTACCGAAATCGCTGTCCCGTAAGCCAGAAGGAAAGCTGATGCGTCGGATACCGTACGTCATCGACAACGACCAGCACCGCATGGCCGATGTGCTGAACCAGGTGCTTGAAGATCACCGCGAGTTGGCGATGGACATCGCCACCGCGTACTTCTACCCAAGCGGCTATCAGCTACTCGCAGAGTGCCTGAAGCAACTCGGCAGCTTACGGCTGCTGATCGGCACCGAGCCTCGTTCCGTCGGGGATGTCGGCTTGAAGCCCACGGCGACAGCAGTCCAGACAGCCCTGCGGGGGGAGCTGTCCGGTGCGCCGTATCGACCCGAGCCGCTCAAGCTTGTTGAGGATCTGATCCGCTTCCTCAACAACGATGGTGTACAGGTTCGGCTATACGAGGGGCCGTTCCTGCACGCCAAATGCTACCTCTTCTACGGCGACCCGAAAGGCGGCCCTCTGTTCGACAGGTTCCGCCCGGTCTTGGGTATCGTGGGGTCCTCCAACTTCACCGGGCCCGGACTGTCTACGAATCGCGAACTGAACCTCGTTCACAAGGGGATCATCCCCGAAGACGAAGTCAATGATGAGAAGGCGCGGATGGCGGCGCTGAGCCACTACGACGAGACGGAACGGTCGGCCACGATTGCGGAGGGCGATCCCTATGCCGGGGGGAAGAAACCGCGCGTCAGCAAAGGTATTTCGTTCGAGTCAAGGCGCGTCATCAAGGGCGAGGTCGGTGCTTCGGCGATCTGGGAGCTAGCCGACTGGTTCGAGCGACATTGGAGGCTGGCGCGCGATTATAAGCAAGACTACATTGATATACTGGATGAGTCGAAATTCGGCACGAAGGAATACGCGCCCTACGAGTTATACCTCAAGGCGCTGTTCGAGCATTTCAGAGCCGATCTTGAGGCGGCCGGCAGCGTTCCGGCAGACCTCTACTCGCTCAACCTAGCGGAATTTCAGACGGATGCCGTCGCACGGGCGCGCCGGATACTGGGCAAGTACGACGGGGTGATGGTGTGCGATTCGGTCGGGCTCGGAAAGACATGGATCGCGCTCCAACTCTTACTCGACTATGCTTACCACAAGCGCTGGCACGCACTGGTCATTTGCCCCGCGTCGCTCCGAGAGATGTGGACCGCCAGCAAGCGCACAACCAAAATGCACTTCGACATCCTCGGTCAGGAGGCCATCGGGCGCGAGGAGTTCGATGTCGAACCCTACGGCAAGTACGATTTCATCGTCGTGGATGAATCCCACAACTTCCGGAACAAGGACTCCGGGCGCTTCGACAACCTCTCCCGGTTGATGGCGCTGAACGGTGGGCGCGGCGAACACGGCTACCGGAAGAAGATCGTACTGCTGACGGCGACGCCGATCAACAACAGCGTCATGGACCTGCACTCGCAGCTTCAGTTTCTCACGCGCGGCGATAACGCCTTCTTCGCCGGGGCCGGTATCGGGCGGCTGGACAAGTATTTCTGGAACGCCCGGCGAAAGCTGCTTGCGGGAACAGGCAGCGTGGGGCGGGCGCTTTACAACCTGCTCGACGAGATCGTAATCCGCCGGACGCGCCAGTTCATTCGGAAGGCATACCCCGACGCGACGATCAACGGCAAGAAGGTCCACTTCCCCAAGCGTAAGCTCGTCACGGTCAGGTATGACCTGGAGGGAACCTACGCCGGCATCTACGAGCAGATCGTTCGGGCCATCGAGCATCTCAAGCTGGCGCCCTACGATTTGGAAAGCTATAAGGCCAACCCCGACGAGCGTGACAAGATCGTCATGCAACGCGGTCAGAATCTCGTTGGAATCTTCAAGTCCCGCTATCTCAAGCGACTTGAGAGCAGCGTCGCCGCGTTTCGCATCTCCTTGTTCCGGTCGATGGAGTACCTGCTGACCTTTCGCCATTACATTCTGGACAACGTGCTGCTTGAACCATCCGACTTCTGGCAGCTTCTTGGCACGGTCGAAAAGGATTTGGAAGACGACGCTCAGGCGCAGGAATCCGAGGTCGAGGAGGACGACGATGCGTCGGAGCAGCGGCCGCGATCGCGCCACAAGGGCATCGAGGCAAGCGCCAAAGCAACGCGCCTACTCAAGAAAGCCGCTCGCATGCCCGCCGGAACGTACGACTTGCAGAAGTTGAACGACGCACTGGATGCAGACCTCAGCGCGCTCGACACGATCTACGATTTGGTGCGCCCGATTAAGCCGCAGCAGGACAAGAAGCTCGTCAAATTCAAGGAGATACTGGCGAGTGACCTGGCAGGCAAGAAAGTCCTTGTTTTCACGAGTTTCAAGGACACCGCGAAGTACGTCTATAAGCAGATGAGTGAGGACGCCGAATACATGGAGCGGCTCGGTGGCCGGAAGATACGTGTAATCCACGGCGGATCAGATGGAAAGACTCGGTTGCGGCTCGTCCAGGCTTTCGCGCCCAAGAGCAACGACAAGAAAGAATGGGCCGGCACGGACAAGGAAGTGGACATCCTGATTAGCACCGACGTTTTGAGCGAAGGCCAGAATCTACAGGACTGCGCGTACCTGCTGAACTACGACCTGCATTGGAATCCGACCAGGATGATCCAGAGAGCGGGCCGCATTGACAGAATCGGCACGGATTTCGACACGTTGTTTATCCGAAATTGTTTTCCTGATTTGGGCCTAGAGCGGCTGCTTGGCCTCGTCAGGTCATTGCGGGCCAAGATCAAGACGATAGATGCAACCGTCGGTCTCGACGCCAGCGTGTTGGGCGAGGCGATCAATCCAAAGGTCTTCAACACGCTGAGGCGCATCGAGGGGGAGGACGAGACGGTCATCGACGAGGAAGAGGCTGAGGCCGAACTTGCGACCGACGAAGGGCTGGTTCGACATCTCGCCGAATATATGCGTGTGAATGGAAACGAGCTGCTGAACACGCTCCCGGACGGGATACACAGCGGGCTTCACAAACGGGATCATCGAGGCGTGTTCCTCTACTACCAGCGGCGTGGACGAAGCCTGGATGACGCCGAACACTTCTGGCGCTACTACGACTTCGCAACCGGCGAGATTGAAGACAACCGCCTCGCCATTGCGGAGTTGATCCGGTGCAAGCCGGATGAGCCGCGAATCGTTGATCCGGCGCTGAAGGCTGACATCCATGCGATCATGGAGCGCGTCGAGGAGCAGATCGTTCAGGCCGCAAAGCACCAGGAGAGAGTATCCGCGGCACCGAAGGAGCTGAGCAGCGACCAGAGTACCGTTGTCGTCGCATTGCAGCAGGCGATGAACACGCCCGGCG
This sequence comes from Phycisphaerae bacterium, assembly GCA_023128695.1. Taxonomy (GTDB): domain Bacteria; phylum Planctomycetota; class Phycisphaerae; order UBA1845; family Fen-1342; genus JAGMDK01. The sequence goes on along the minus strand of JAGMDK010000366.1, from coordinate 2,745 downwards.
TCGAGAGGACGCACGTGATGCGGGTTCTCGGAATGCTCTCAAGACCCATGCACCGGGCGCCCGTGAAGGAACTCAAGAAGTCGCTAGCCCAATACCAGAAGGATGGGGATATCGTCGCCTTTGCCACGGCTTGCGAAGAGATCGGCGCCCGGTATGCCGTGCAGCCGGCGTCGAACGGCGCTGACGACGGGTCGGAGCGGCGCAAGACGATCAGCCGCGATGATCTGCATTTGATCTGCTTCGATTTCCTTTCGTAGGCGCGACTTGGCAAATCGAACCTCTAGTGTCTGCCGTGAGCCTCAACGAACGCCAACTCGCCCTCGAAATCGTGATCCAGCATCTCGCGGAGGGCCTGTGGAGTGTGGAAATCGGCGACTCTCTCTGCTGTGGAACGAGGCACGTAGGCTGGGTCGAGGTAGCCCTCGAAGCGCCGGCGAGTTTCCACCAGCCGCCCGGGAAGGCCCGGTGTCTTTCTGGATCTCATCAGCCGTCCTCCGTTGACAGCTGACGATACCAGACGCCTCACAACGGTTCATGCAGACTTGCCGGAAGGGCACCAAACTCGCCAGCCACAACATTCACGCAAACCCAAGGGGAATCCTCTTCAAGCTCGGACTCATGTCCTGTGAAGAAGATATCCTGCTGGCTGGTCCTAGTAACGCTGGCTTGGCCGACCGCGCGCAAGGGTGTGCTCTTTCCCTTTCCCAGATCACCGTTGCCCTTCTCACCATACGGCCGAATCATGACAAGCTTGTTATCTGCGACATCGTGGGTATTTCAAACCACTCAGATTATTGATTCCGTATAAGCCTTACTATACGTTCTCGTTATCCGATTCAGGTGCCGCGTATCAGTGTGTCACCAAGATCATTTCCCCACGGCCATGATGAAGAAGAAAGGGGGGGGGGAAGAACATATATACACAACCCCGCCGCATGGTACCGTCACCGGGGGTGGGGGTGCGCGTGAACCAGAACCGGAACGCTCGCGAAAGCCGGCCTAAACGCGCTGCAAACCACGTTGTAGACACACGCCAGACATTGTGAGTGCTTCATCTATATACTTCGTGTCAACACTACAGCGCGCCGCGTGCAATGCGAGTACATACACCACAGATACCGGCGCAGAACCGGAAACACCACATAAGTGGAAAATTCGTTGTGGATTTCGTTTGACTTCTGGTGTTTCTGTGGAACACTTAGACTTGTGTGGTTGAATTCGTGATACGGGGGCAAACAAAGCGTCCCGCCGATCGTACTCGACAAAGTAACCGATCGACGGGACAAAAGGACAATACGATGAAATTCTACGGCAAGTCAGAGCAAGTGGCAACACGAATCCTGGATCTATTTCAATCGGGTAGCGTGCCGAAAGCGCTAGCACCGATCTTCGTGCATCGGGCGGATTCTGTCCCGTGTCGGCAATGGTCTTGGGCGAATCAGTTATTGACGGCGCTCGCTGGCACTTCGGACGCGCGCGGATTCCGGCAGTGGGAACACGCCGGCCGCAAGGTGAGCAAGGGCTCCAAGGCGTTCCATATTCTCGGTCCGGTTACGAAGAAGATTGAAGTTCGGGACGCCGATACTGGCGAGACAAGCGAGCGCATGGCGGTTCTCGGCTTCAAGAGTATCCCGGTCTTTGCAATCGAATCGACTGAGGTTTTCGACGTCGAGAAGTGGGCGGAAGCCGATAAGGCAAGCGCGGCCGAACGCCAGTTTATTGACGCTTTGCCCCTTGTTTCGGTCGCGCGCTCGTGGGGATTGTCGGTCGATACTTTCATCGGTGCATCGGCGGACTCAAGGGCGGACAGCACCTCGATCAGGAAGTGGTGGCTGAATTGGGCGGGGCAATCCTACTCACGATGATCGGCGACGAACACGGAGCGGATTACGGTGGGTGTTGGGATTACGTCCGAAGCTATGCCGCGAAAGCGAAGAAGCCGGCTATCCGGGTATGCGAGCAATTGCTCAGCCGGACGTGTGAAGCTGTGGCGCTCATTCTGAGCACCGCGGACGAATTGGTCAGCGCTCCGGCCAGTGAAGGGGTTGCAGCCTAAACCGACTCGGACCGAACGCGCCGGGCAATCGCTCGGCGTGCTGGTCCGGGCCGGAATGGGCCGGCCGGAAACATAGGAGCACTAATCATGCCAACACTCGCAGAGAAATACCGCCCACGTGACTACGATACGTTTATTGGGCAGCCTCGCGCAATTCTGTCTGTTCGTCGGATTCTGGAGCGCCCGAGTTTTGACGGCGACGCATTCTGGATCGCCGGGCCGTCCGGGACCGGCAAGACCACGCTCGCATGGATCATTGCCAAGCGGTTCGCCAAGGTGGACATCGACATAACCGAGCTAGACGGCGAAGCGTGTACGATCGACGCCGTACGCCATGCCGCGCAGACGATGCACTACTCGGCACTCGGCGGCGGATTCCGGGTCTGGATTGTGAACGAAGCGCAGGCCATGACGAATCGGGCTGTACAGGCTTGGCTCACGGTGCTGGACAAGCTGCCCCCGCGCGTGCTGGTGATCTTCACCACAACCGAAGATTCCGCGGACCTTTTCGGGCAGTATGAGGGGCCTTTCCGCTCACGTTGCAAGACAGTCGGATTCACGAATCAGGGCCTGGCGTCGGCGTTCGCGGCCCGCGCCCGCGAGCTTGCCCAAGCCGAGCACTTGGACGGCAAGCCGGAGTCGGCCTACGTCCGGCTGGTCCAGCGCTGTCACAACAACATGCGGGCCGT
>JAGMDK010000365.1 GCA_023128695.1 Phycisphaerae bacterium | reverse complement strand
ATTGGAACTATACCATTCGGCCAAGTGGGTCTTGCGATCCCGCAGGAACTCCTCCCGACCGCCGGCGGTGAACTCCTGGATGTGGTCGACGCACTCGCGGATATGCAGCAGGTAGACGCGATCGTCTTTCATGGCGGCACGGCCTCCGCCAGAACGCGGTCGCGCAGCAAATGGTGCAAGGCCGCCGGTTCGACAACATCCACGCGGCGTCCCAACAGATCTTCCAGGTCCGCCACCAAGCCGCCGGGGAACCACGGTGAGGTTTGTGGGCCGGCGTCGATCAGGAGGTCTACATCACTGTCCGGCCGGGCATCGCCGCGGGCGAAGGAGCCGAATACACGGACGTTTCGAGCCCCGTGCCGGGCGGCGATGCGGAGGATCTCATCGCGGTATTGAGGCAATGACCGGTCGCTTACCATGGCACGAATCCTTGAGCCTGGCTCTCTTCACAAACCTCCGAACTGATAATACCAAATCGCCCACGCCGAAGCCAGGATGCCCCTGCCCCGGCCGCAAAACACGCTGCGTTCCAGGTGAAGGCAGAAGGGGCAGAGGCAGAAGGGGGAGAGGCAGAAGCAGAAGGGGCAGAGGCAGAAGGGGCAAAGGGATTGTTCTTGTTCATCGGGTACTCTCCTCCAGAGGCTTCTCATTAAGGCGCCTAATGAGGCTGCTCATCATGCGTTCAATCTCCCGCGCCGATTCCACAAGCAGCTCGGGAGAACTTGGGCCGGCGTAGCCGAGGTTCCCGGCGATTTCCATCTGCGTTTGAAGTTCGTAAAGCGACCCCATGGCCATCCGAAGGAAACGTACGTAGTCGTGCGTCGAATTCCGCCCGTAGCCCTCGGCGATGTTGCTCGGGACCGACACCGCGCACCTGCGCATCTGCGACGTCAACCCGTACATCTCCTCCTTGGGGAATGTGCGGGTCAGCCGGTACACCTCCGTGACCAGCGCCATACTCTTCTGCCAGACCATCAGATCCCGATAAGTCCGAATCCTATCACCCACTCTCTGCCCCTTCTGCTACCTTCTGCCTCTGCCCCTTCTGCCTTCTGGTTCCCAAATTGTACACCCAACGTCGCAGTCGTGGCGTGCGTCGCGGACGCACCGCAACAGTCGCGGGCAGTGCGTCTCAGCCCCGGCGGGGCGGCGGCGCGTCCGTATCTCGGTGAGGTCGAGCCCGTATCTCGGTGAGGTCGGGTCCGGACCTCGGTGAGGGGCGGTGCCGACCTCTTGCTTGAGTGCGGACCCTACGGACTCAGCCATTCACGCACGCCGGCGCTTTTTGATGCTCTCGGCAATTTCATCGACCGTCAGGTGGTCAAGCCAACTGTGCCGGTTTTTCGTGTAGTCGCCGTGACCCGGGTCGAACTGTTGCAGGAAGCGGAGTGTGCCGGCGGGGCCGAGACGTTCGCAGAGCGCCTCCAAGCCCGCCTTGCGGATTTCAGGAATGGTCGTTGGCTTAGGTTCAGCGAAAAACGCATTCATTGACCGTGCCGTCCTTGACGATCCCACGGTAGGTCATCGCACACCTCCACATGGTTATTATACACCTACTTTGAACGCCGCCGGGAGGTGTTGCGGCGACGTTTTCCACGTCCGTTGCCGTTCCCGTTTTCCACAAACAAATCCTCCGGGACCTCCGGCGTCTCGTTCTCGGTGACGATCACCGTGCTGTCGTCGCCGTTGAGGGTGTCGGCGTCGGTAACGACGACATCACGGCCGGCACGGGGCCCGGCCGCTACTTTATTTACTGAAGAGCCGCGGGCTTTAGCCCGCGCGGACTGAAGTCCGCGGCTCGTCGGCCGGCCGGCACGGGGGCCGGCCGCTACATCAGAGACCGGTTCTGCAATGGGCTTGCCGTCCTCGTCCAACTCGACGTCGGCTTCCGCCGTGCGGTGGCGGGCGATGGCTCGCAGGTCGCGTAGCAGGCGCTCCTCGCTGCCGCTGGTGAGGTTGGCCAGGGCCTCCGCCACGTCGGGGATGTAACGGCTGAAAATGTCTCGGCGTTGGGCCTCCAGCTTCTGACGCCGCCGCCGGCGGACGTAGGTCGCGAGCTTGCGGCCGCACTCCTGGATCGCCAGCCGCATCTCCTTGCGAATCTCGTCGTAATCCGCGATCGCCTCCTTGCTTTCGCTCGTGAACGGCACCCAGACGCTGGCCATGTGGACCATGACCACCAGCGGGCCGACCGGGAGGCTGCCGGAGGGTTGCGAACAGCCGTAATTTCGCCAATCCACGTCGAGCACGGACTTGAACGCCGCGCAGCCGGACTGCTGGTACAAGAGCGGCACGCGGTTCGCGAAGCGGATCACGCGAGCGGTCTTGTCGCCCGGCAGTTTGCCGCCGTACGCCAGCGCGATCTCGATCTGGAACGGATTACCGCGATAGACGGCGGGGCTGCGGGTGGTCGCGGTGAAAAACTCGGCCTTGACCTCCTTGAGCAGACCCGCCAGCAGGTTGCGGACGCCGATGGGAGCCAGGCAGTTCGTCGGCGGAGCCTTGAACCTGGTGTTTTGCATGGCTTCGTACAGCTTCTCGACATCGTGCGTGCCGATCGAGCTGGGGGCCGCCTTGGAGCTGAGGTTGGCCGCATCACAGATAGCCTGTGCCCCGGCGGACGAGACGCGGCAGAACTCGCGCTGCAAAAAGTCGGCCAACTTCACGCCCTTGGCTTCCTTGAGCATCTTCATCAGCACGCCGAGCTCGATGCCGTGCGGATGCGGCTTGATTTCACGCGTCTCGACGGGTAGCTCCTCGCAGCCGCGCGGAAACTCGCGGTGCTCGCGCGTCGGCGAAGTGTAGTAAATCACGGCATGTGGGTTGGCGATCGCGGTCTGCTCGATGTACTCGTCCACGGACTGCTTGCCCTTGGCGTAACTGGCGACCAGCTCGATGCTGACCTCGGTGCCGCGCTCCCACGGCACTTCGGCGGGCTCATCCTTGATGACGTCGGGCCGGTTCTTGGCCGTGTCGATCTGAATCTGGAAGTGGTGGGCCTCCTTACGCGGCCCGGTCCGCGAGGTGACGTGCACGCTCTTGCCGGTGGTCAGCAGCCCGTACATGCCGGCGGCGGAAATGCCGATCCCCTGCTGCCCGCGCGACATCTTCAAATGGTGGAACTTCGAGCCGTACAGCAGCTTGCCGAAGATGTTCGGGATTTGAGCCTTGACGATCCCGGGGCCGTTGTCGCGGACGGTGACGCGGAAACGCTCCTCGGCGAGCTGATCGATTCTGATGTGCAACTCGGGTAGAAGGCCGGCTTCCTCGCAGGCGTCGAGGCTGTTGTCGACCGCCTCCTTCACCGTGGTCAGCAGGGCCTTGCGTTTGTTGTCGAAGCCGAGCAAGTGGCGGTTTTTAGCGAAGAATTCCGAGACCGAGATGGAGCGTTGCTGTGTGGCCAGGCTTTCCGCTGTCACGGTGCGGGAGCGTTTGTCTTTCGATCGTCGTGCCGTCGGCTTCGCTTCCGCCTTGGATTTTGGGGTGGGGGACGCCGGCTGTTTCTTGGTCAATCCTACCTTGGCGGTCTTGCGTTTCGGTGCAGCAGGCTTGGCTGGGGCTGCCTTCGCAGTACGTCGGGCAGTCGGCGCCTTGACCGCTTGTGCGCTTGCTTGCTCGTCCTCCTCGACGTCGAGGCCGGGCTCGTAAGCCGGCTGGGCAACGGTTCCGACGGGGATGGTGCGCACGGGAATCTGATCGAACAAGCTGGGCGTTTCATGTTCACGGGTCTTAGCTTTAGGGGTCGTGGCCATCCTTGGCTCCAATTCTGCGTTTTCCGAGGACGCCGGCATCTTTCCGCTGATTCGGCCGGTACGGAGCCCGGCCGCTACATTATTGTGTGGCACCGGATTGTGTGGCACCGGCTTCCAGCCGGTGGTTCGGCCGGCACGGGGGCCAGCCGCTACATTGTTGTGTGGCACCGGCATCTTGCCAGTGATTCGGCCGGCACGGGGGCCGGCCGCTACATTGTTGTGTGGCACCGGCTTCCAGCCGGTGATTCGGCCGGTAC
>JAGMDK010000364.1 GCA_023128695.1 Phycisphaerae bacterium | reverse complement strand
CCCCAAGCGACGGACTTTTTCTGAACTTGCTCTAGCCGTCCGCCGCAAAAGTCCTGTAGCTGCCGTGCTTTCATTCACGAACCGTATCAGTACTCCAGCCGCTCGAAGTGCCGCGCCCCTACCCACAGACTGAACCCGGCCACCGCCACCCCCAACAGGAACAGCCCCGGCACCAGCCAACTCGCGAAATGCACCGCGTGCAGGCCCGCCTCCATGTTCCGGAACCCGTGCAAACCGATCAGTGCCAGGCCGGCCATCTCGACCCCCACGAATAACACGCTGACAATCAGGTTGACGGTCCCGCCGAAGCCGGCCGCGATCCGGGCCGGGTTCCGCTGTCCGAGCATCGGGAAGCGTGCCCCCAGCCCCACTGACAAGCCCGATAAACCCACGCAAATCCCGAGACAGACGACCAGTTGCGAGCGGGCCATCCCGCCCGGCAGTTGGAGCGCGTGGACCGCCAGCCCCATCACCAGGATGGCCGAGAGGCTGGTTACCGTCAGCGAGAAGATGAACTTCACCAATAGAATGGTGGACCGCCGCGTAGGCAACAATCCCAGCAGCCAAAGCTGCTGACTTTCGAGCGAGAGCAAGGGGTAGACGAACCGGCTGGTAAACGTTGCCAGAATCAGGCTCACCGTCGCCAGATTCAGGAACGCCAGCAGTGCCCGCAATCCCGGAGTGCCCAGATCCACCGGCAGCCGCTTGAGGTTGACGGCGTACACGACCAGCAAACCCATCATGATCACCATCTGGGTCCATTGCGTCGCGTCACGTGTGAAGCCGCGGAGGTCTTTCAACATCAGGTGCTTGAGCTTGGGCGGCAGATAGAAAAACAACGCCGAACACACTATGGCAGTGAAGTGCCCTTCCTGGACCAACGCCTGCACGCGGCCCTGTCGCGCCCGGCTGTAAGCCAGCGGCCACGTTCGTCCGATGATATTGACGGTCAGCCAAGCGAAGAAAACGCCCGTGAAGACCACTCCCGCCAAGTACACCCAGCTCGCGGTAGGGTTCTGCTCCACGGCGGCGACGATCCCCTTGGCCGACCAGGTGCTCGGCAGCAGCGGCTGCTTGGCCAGGCTCACGTGACTATAAAAAGTTCGCAGCCACTCCTCCGACACGTCGGCGTCACGCAGCATGCTCCAAGCCCAAATCGCCCCGGCCCCGAGAATCAGCCCGGCACACCAGAAGACCACCGCCAGCGGTCGCCGAGGGGCCCACATCGCGACCGCCCACGCGACCAGCAGTCCGAACGTGGCGGGGAGGATGATGAAGGCGAGAAAATGTCCGATAAACAGCGGATAGTAGTACCAGGACACAGCCGTGTTCCTTGCCATGGCCATCATCAGCGGCACGCCCAAGAGCAGGAACGACCAGCTTGAGAGCAACATGCCCTCGACCCACTTCAGGCAAACCGTCTGCCGCGCCGGCACGGGCAGGGCCAACAAGAAACCGGCCTCCCGGCGGCCAAAAAGGCTTCCGAACGCCAGGATGGCGTTGGAAAACGCGAGCATCACCGCGAGCACGAGGAAAAAGTGGATGAAAATGTGCTGATTGGCCAGCACCGCCACCAACTCCCACTCATCAATCTTTTGCAGTACGAGTGACAGCAGCCAATAGAGCGCCGCCCAGATCACGATCAGCAACACTATGATCGCGTACACCCGTACCGGAGCACCCCGGAGCTGTTGATCTAATGCGTTGCGGAGTTGCACCCCCCGAAAGCGCGCCAGGGTCGAAAGGTGTAACCGGGGCGTACCAGCGATGTCCGGATTGAGCCCTGCACTCATACCCTGAGTTTAGTCCCAATCTCGACGACTTTCAGCCCAAGTCACTCGCGCAACTTGAACCTCTAGTGTAGTGATTCATGCAGATTGCGTCTTATCCTGGCCGGTGGGGCGGGCGTCCCTGCCCGCCAGTCGCGGGCACGGAGGCCCGCACCACCTTGAATCAGGATGCGGCAATTATGAATCAGACCACTGGCCCGGCATTATCGGGCGGCCTGCATTTCCGATTTGAAATCGTACCGGTCCGATGCTATATTCAGATACAAGCAAATAACTAAGAAGGAGCAGGTCGAATGCTCTCGCTGACGAGAAAAACGGAATACGCTTTGATAGCCGTTTGTCACTTGGCCCACGTGGGGCAGAAGGTGGTCAGTGCGCGGGAGATCGCCGAGCAGCACGGGATGCCGCTGCCCCTGCTCATGAACGTGCTCAAGAAGCTCAATCGTACGGGACACGTCCGGTCGATCCGCGGCGCCCGGGGCGGGTATGTGCTCGCCGTCTCGCCGGAGGAGTTTACGCTGGACGCGCTGATCGAGGCCGTGGAGGGTCCGGTTCATCTGGTGCGTTGCACAAATGCGGACATAAACGGCCGCAAGTGCACGCTCGCCAATCCCTGCCCGATCCGGAAGTCGGTTCGTAAGGTTCACGAGTTGCTGCGCGAACTGCTGAACCGGATCACCGTGGCGGACTTCGCGTACGTCGAGCCGGAAGCGGCGCAAAGCTCAGCTAAGGCTGTTGCGCAATGAAGGTCTATCTAGACAACAACGCCACGACCCCGGTCGATCCGCTCGTTCTGGAGGCCATGTTGCCGTACTTCGTCGACAAGTTCGGCAACGCGGCCTCGCGCAATCACTCGTTCGGGTGGGAGGCGGAACAGGCCGTCGATGCGGCTCGCGCGCAGATCGCGGACCTGATCGGGGCCGACCCCAAGGAGATCATCTGGACCAGCGGCGCTACCGAGGGCAACAATATCGCGGTTAAGGGCGTGGCCGAGATGTACGCCGACAAGGGCAGGCACATCATCACCCAGGTCACCGAGCACAAGGCGGTGATCGATCCGTGTAACTACGTTGGGAAACACGGCTATCGGGTCACGTTCCTGCCGGTGGACCGCACAGGTCTTATTGATCTTCAGCAGTTGGCCGACGCCATCACGGACGACACGATCCTGGTCTCGATCATGCACGGCAATAACGAGATCGGCACGCTCCAGCCGATCGCCCAGATCGGCCGGCTGTGCAAGGAGCGCGGCGTTTTTTTCCATACGGATTGTTGCCAGACCTTCGGCAAGGTGCCGCTCAACGTCGAGGAGATGGGGATCGACCTGCTGACCGCCAGCGGTCACAAGATTCACGGGCCCAAGGGCATCGGGGCGATGTACATTCGCCGCAAGCGGCCGCGCGTCCGCTGCGCGCCGCTCATCCACGGCGGCGGTCATGAGCGCGGGATGCGTTCCGGCACGCTCAATGTTCCGTGCATCGTAGGGATGGGCAGGGCGGCCGAGATTTGCGGGCGGCAGATGGATACCGAGCCGGCGCGGATCGCCGCCCTGCGTGATCGGCTCAAGAACGGCATACTCTCCCAGCTCGACGAGGTGTTCCTCAACGGCCATCCGACCGGGCGGACGCCGACGAATCTGAACCTCTCTTTCTCCTATGTCGAGGGGGAAAGTCTGATGATGGCGTTTGACGACATCGCGGTTTCCAGCGGCTCGGCCTGCACGAGTGCCTCGCTCGAGCCGAGCTACGTACTCAAGGCACTCGGCGTCGGCGAGGAACTGGCCCACAGCAGCATTCGCTTTTCCCTGGGACGCTTCAATACCGAGGAGGAAATCGACTACACGATCGAGCGCGTGGTCGCGGCGGTGAAACGGCTGCGCGAAATGAGCCCGCTCTACGAGTTGGCTCAGGAGGGTATCGACCTGAGCACGGTCAAGTGGGGTGAACATTGATGAATGGGGCAGTGGAGAATTGGTTCACAATGGCTCATGACGCACGCTTGGCCGCCCAGGATTGCATCGAGGGTGAGCATTATCGCAGCGCTGTCAGCCGCGCGTATTATGCTATGTTCTCGGCCGTCACTGGCGCGCTCATCAGCGTTGGTTTGGAGCCCCGGAAAGTGCGGGGTACTTGGCCACATACGCAACTGCCCATGATAGTAAGAAAGAATCTACGGGATAGGATTGGCCACTCAAGGGCGAAAGAAATTAAGCGGTTACTTACATATGCATATACCCACCGCACCATTGCAGACTATTATCCTGGCTGGACTGTGGATAGACCAGGCGCACAGCGAATATTAGCAGATACCGATGACGTTCTTAGAATCCTGGAGAACATACAGTGAACACGATATCTCAACTTGAAATCGAGAAGTTGGTTCAGAATTACCTCGATCAACACCGTGATGAATCGGCTGGTTATCGGTTGAATGTGGAACAAAACGCCGCGCGTCTGGATGGCGACTGGTGGTGTGTGGTCGTCGTTCCGGATCGCAACGGCGTTCGGGCTCATGATTACGCCGAACGAGTGACCGATATCGCAGAAAAGCTTCAGGATCAAGAGGAACTTAAGGTTCTCTTGGTGCCGGCGCTCGTGGATGATTGATCATTCGCGATGCGTTAGAAAGTGCATTCGCAGTGGAAGGATACTCGCATGGCATACAATAATAAGCTCATCGACCACTTTCAAAATCCCCGCAACGTCGGGTCGCTTGATCGTGATGATCCGAACGTCGGGACCGGGATCGTCGGGGCGCCCGAGTGCGGCGACGTCATGAAACTCCAGATTCAGGTCGATGACAACGACAATATCATCGATGCGAAGTTCAAGACCTTCGGCTGCGGCTCGGCGATCGCCTCCAGCTCGCTGGCGACCGAATGGATCAAGGGCCGCAAGCTGGACGAGGCCCTGGAAATCAAGAACACCGACATCGTCCAGGAGTTGGCTTTGCCACCGGTGAAGATACATTGCAGTGTGCTGGCCGAGGACGCGGTCCGCGCCGCCGTCGCGGACCTAAAGGCCAAGGCGGCCCGCAAGAAGCAGGAGAATACGGAGGCTGCCCCGGCGGCGCAATGACGAAGTAAGAATGTAGCGGCCGGGCTCTGTACCGGCCGTGCGACGAGCCGCGGACTTCAGTCCGCGCGGGCTAAAGCCCGCGGCTCTTCAGTAAAATAGAGTAGCGGCCGGCCCCCGTGCCGGCCGAAATAAGCTTGAAACGGAGAACTGAACATATGAGCGTAAACCCTGATGCCGATACGAACGCAACCAACACACCGCCAGCCCGCCAGCGGGCCGTGACGGCCTCGGAAGGACAGGGCGTCCGCCTGACCGAGTTGGCCGCCAAGAACGCCCGCGATTACATTCAGAAGATGGAGAACCCGGAAACCACCTACCTCTACTTCGGCGTCAAGGGCGGCGGGTGCAGCGGTCTGTCATACGTCCTCGACCTGCGCGACGAGCGCAGCGTCCCCATCGCTGAAATGGATGAGGTGTTCGAGTCCCAGGGCGTCGTGATAGTCTGCGACTTCAAGAGCTACGAGGTTGGCAACCTCGGCGGCACGACGATTGACTTCGAGGAGGGCCTGGTGGGCAAGGGCTTCACGTTCCATAATCCCAATGCCAAGCGCAGTTGCGGCTGCGGCGCCAGCTACTCGGCATGACGGCGGAAGCCGACAAATCGAAGCAGGCCGTGACGGTCAAGTGTGCCTCCTGCAACGGGCCGATGAGCTCGCCGGCCTTCTGCGACCACTGCCGCAATCTCTATCCCGCCGACGGCCTCAGCCACTTCGAGTTGCTCGGCTTCGAGCCAAGCTACGACATCGACAACCAGGCCCTCCGACAGAAATACCTCCAGGTCTCCCGCGGCGTACACCCCGATCACCACGGCGAGAGTGGCTCGTCGCTCAGCCTACGCCTCAGCGCCCAACTGAACGAGGCCAACCGCATCCTGTCCGATCCAGTGCTGCGGGCCGAGTACCTGCTCGAGCTGCTGGGCGGCCCTTCCGCGGCCCAGGACCGAAGCGTGCCCCCGGAGGTTTTATCCACCACGCTCATGCTGCGGGAGGAGATTCAAGAGGCCGGTGTCACCGGGGATAACGCCGTGCTCAACGATTGCCGCACCCGCGTGCGGGAATGCCTCGCGGTTCTCCTGGCGACCATAAGCGACCTTGCTGTACAATTGCCCGGCGATGACGACTTGCGTAGCGAACTCCGCACAGCGCTCAATTCCGTCAAGTACTACCAGCGACTCTTTGATGTACTCTAGTATTGTGTCACACCTCATTTTTCAGGCAAAGCGTTGGCCGTGTGCCACTGCTCTTGAGCAGTGCCCAGGCGACCGCCTGTCAGAAAAGACACTGCTCAAGAGCAGTGGCACACACACGTTGTTCACTCACGACCGACATGGCCGTGAGTACAAGTCGACTCTCCCGAAAGTTTTGGTATGAGGGAACACCAGGCTCAGATGAACGACAGCGAAATCATCGTCGGCATCGACCTCGGCACGACCTTCTCACTCGTGGCATACGTGGATGAAAGCGGGCCCCACATCGTGCGCGATGAGCATGGCGACGGCCGCTTCCCATCCGTGATCGGCGTCGCTCTGTCCACCGACAACGAAAAGCCGCGTGTCACGATCGGCTGGCCCGCCCGCGACCGTGCCGTGGAAAATGCCCGCGCGACGGTCTACTCGGTGAAACGCCTGATTGGGAAGGGTCTGGATGACATCCGCGAAGAGTTGCTGTTCCTGGCGTACGCCGTCAAGGCTGGGCCGCGTGATACGGTCCAGGTCGAGATCGAGGGTCGCCGTTATACGCCGGAGGAAATTTCGTCGGTGATTCTACGTGCTCTCCGTGAGCGGGCTGAGAAGCACCTGGGCCGTCCGGTCCGTAAGGCGGTGATCACGGTTCCGGCGTATTTCGACGATGCTCAACGGCAAGCGACGCGTGACGCCGGCCAGGCCGCGGGGCTCGATGTATTGCGAATCGTCAACGAGCCGACGGCCGCCGCTCTTGCATACGGGATCGGTGCTCGGGAGCAAGGCGAGCAGGAATCGCGGCCCGCCTCTCCGGGACACTTCGCCCTGCCCATGGCACGGTGTGCGACCACGGATACCGGCGGCACCGACGGTGGCTCGGGGCAGATCGTCGCCGTGTATGACCTCGGCGGCGGCACCTTCGATATCTCCATCCTGCGGCTCGAGGACGGCGTGTTTCAGGTTCTCAGCACCGCCGGCGACACGCACCTCGGCGGCGAC
>JAGMDK010000363.1 GCA_023128695.1 Phycisphaerae bacterium | reverse complement strand
GCATACGGCTGAACTCTTACCATGGAACGACGAATCGCGGGCTTGCGGACGGCTGCCGGGGGGCTGCCTGAAGTAGCGGGAAAAAGCGGCAATAGTGGCTCCGGCGATATGGGGTTGGGCGCGTCCAAAGGCGATGGCAGCAGAGAAAAAAGAGGTTGCGCTCCGACCTGCGGAGCAAGCCGTCCTGGACGCAGCAGCCCAAGGATTGCAAGCCAGCGGGGGCGAGCCCGCCAACACTCAGAAGATCGAGGTGACAGTGAACCAATACACTGATATCCAGAATAACGGAACGGTTTTCAATAGGCCCGGCCGGCGGAGGATGTTGACGAATCCACGGATGGGCAATAGTCCGATCGACGTGGTCACCGGTAGGGAGTGATACTAGATGCCGTTTAAGATCGCTTGCGATGAAGCTCCGCCACGCCGCTCACAGCCCCGGCACGTCGGCGGCCTGCCAGTGGCCGAGGTTCTATTGATACCGTTCGGACACGTCGAGGTCGATCGGCCGATGAGCGGCGAGCCGTTCGTCTTTACACGTCGGCAAGCCGTGCAGTGGTTCACGCTGATGGGGCGGAAGCTGGCGATCGACTACGAGCATCAGAGCTTGGCCGATAACCGCAACGACGGCTTGAAACCGGCCGCCGGCTGGATCGGACGGTTGGAAGTGCGCGGCGACGGTCTCTGGGCGTGCGAGATCGAATGGACCGAACGGGCGACCGGATTGCTCTCGCGCGGTGAGTATCGCTACTTCTCGCCGGTGATCTATTGGGCCGGCAACTACGGCGGCGACGTGGGCTCACTCGGCCCCGTCGCATTAACTAACGATCCGGCCATGCGACGTGTCCCGGCGCTGGCCGCGAGTCGAGAAAGGAATGGTGCAAGGATGCACGTCACAGTATGCGCAGCGCGGCCTGTGCCGCGAGCCGGCAATCAAGCCAGTCGCATTGGGGCATGTTGAAGGCTGGTTGGAATACGGCAGCAAAGCTCTCGGGCCGATCAGGAAACTCCTCAAGGAATCGGAGTCTCGGGACTCAGCGGAATGGCTTGAAGCGGCCGAAAGTCTGCTCTCGATTGCCCGGCCCGGCCTTGTGGATATGTGTGCGGAGCTTGTCGGCTTGATAAAGGATGCCAAGCACGCTCGTTCGGACCTTTCAGGGCTACATGACGAGGCCCGGGGGGCCGCGGCGCGGCGGTCTGCTTGGAACTGTGGCCCGAATCGACGCGGCCGGCGGGCGATGTGAACCGCCCAAAGTGTAGTTGTCGGCCGTGTCCTGGAGGGCTGTTCGGATAGCGCTCGAACAGGCTTCGAGCACCTATTGACGCCAGTTCGATCGGCGTCTTTTTTTCGGGCTTTTTGTGGGGGTCAGAGAGTGTATGTTCACGGATTCGTCCGGACTTTTTCGCAAACCGTCCGGACTTTTTTCGCGCGGATCAGTCAAACCGAGCAAAGCCGCTCGCCGGTGAGCCCGATTCCTCCAGGCCGAAGCCGACTTCGCGGATATCGCCGAGTGGCTCGCCGACCAGGAGCAGCGCCGCACAGCCGCGAAGCCGTGCGTGTCAACCGGCTCACCAACTACTGGCCAGGAGCGGCGCACGACTACCCGAATATGATGCACAAACCGGGTTACGGCCATGCAGCCGGGCTGCATCAGGGACACGTTGTGGGTTGTCCCGCGGACGGCATGTGCTGTAATTCCATTTGTCGTGCAGAGGCTGCACCTCCCCGCTCCATTCGCCTGACATCAACCATTAAAGCGAGTTCATCGATTCCCTTGTCGACGGCCGCGGTCGTCTTGGTCCACTCCGCATCGGTCTTGCCCGTGCTC
>JAGMDK010000362.1 GCA_023128695.1 Phycisphaerae bacterium | reverse complement strand
TTCTGCTGGCCCTGGCCTGCCTTCTCACGGCAGCCAACGGCGCCGTTGCGGACCTCAACGATGGTCTTGTCGGCTACTGGAGCTTCGACGAGGGCGAAGGTGGTACAGCATACGACTACTCGGGGCATGGGAATCACGGAAGCATCCATGGAGCCACGTGGTCTGCTGGGATATCCGGAGGAGCACTGAGTTTCGATGGTGACAATGACTACGTCGCACTTCCATCAGTTCCCTCATTGCATCCGTCCGAATACACGTATGCTGCGTGGGTGCATCTGGTCGCGTACACCCCTGCTATAAACACGGGCGCCAATGTGTTCGCGAATTACAGGAGCTACCGAGGTTCTATATTCTATATCAGTCCTGCTGGCGCGGTTTCGATCAGGGCGCATGGTGGTGGACAGGGGGCCAACGGGGACGTAAAAGGCAATACAATTGTTTCGCTGAACGTGTGGGTCTACGTCAGTGCTAGTTATGATGGGACCCGGCTGCGCGTGTATGCGAATGGTAACCGGGATGGAGAGCAAGCATATACCGGATACCCCCCTGGAGTGCCTCCGGTTCCCGTTACAATCGGGAAGGCTTCGTGGTACAACGGGAGCTACATACATGGACGTGTCGATGAGCTCCGCATCTACAACAGAGCATTGAGCGAGGACGAAATCCTCGACCTGTATTGGAGCGTGAATCCAAATCCGCAGGAAGACACGACCGAAGGCGATCAAAGCGACGTCTCCGGCACCAGCAACGACCCGGTGAACACCGCCACGGGGAGCTTCTTCCATCAGGAGACCGACCTATCGATCCCGTCGCGTGGTTCGCCGCTGATCTTCACCCGTTTCTACAACAGCAAGGCCGCTGCGGCGGCGGCCAAGTCCGGGCAGACGGCCGCCGCGGGGCAGGACAGGGCCACATCCCAGCCAGCTAGCACGAAGGACGGAGAGCGCTCCGTCGCCGATACCAAGAAGCCCGACAAGTCCGCGCCTGGCAAAGAACAGCAGCAAACCGCTGGCTCATCCCACGTGCGGTCCAAGGCGAAGGAGGACAGCAAATGAGCAACGACGGGCGTTTCATCAACCGGTCCCTGCAGCTCCTCATGGTCGTCTTGGGCTGCCTCCTCGCCGGCGCCAACGGCGCTGCTGCGGACCTCAACGACGGACTCGTCGGCTACTGGAGCTTCGACGAAGGGAGCGGAGACACTGTATACGACGGTTCTGGGGCTGGGCACAACGGGCAAGTCTACGGTGCCGTTTGGGTCAATGGCGTATCCGAGACGGCCCTGCAGCTTGACGGCGACGAGGACTATGTCGACATCGCCGCGCTGGATTTTCCCGGAGCGTTCACCGTTTCAGTATGGGTGCGAGCCAGTTCCCTGAACGGCACTCAATACGCTCGTCAAGTCTTCAACAGTACGGGAGCGCCTGCCGAAGGTGACAATGTCGTTATTCAACACCAAGAGACGGACAAATGGCTCGCACGGATATGGGATAGGTCGGCAGACGAGTCCGTTTGTATTATTGAAGGAACGGAGGTCATACCAGGACAATGGTATCATTTGGCCTACACTTGCGACTCCAGTTCCGGCGTTGCGAAACTTGTCGTGGACGCTCAGATGCGGGGCAGCGGTACGTGGGCCGGTCTGCTTGTGGGGTCCAATTCCACACCTCAGATTGGAAGACATCTGACCGCGCCACGTTTCTTCCACGGCGCCATCGACGAAGTTCGCATCTACGACCGAGCACTCGACGAAGACGAGATTCGTCAGCTCTATGAGTGGACATCACGGCCCGACCCGCAGGACGATAACACCGACGGTGATCAGAGCGATGTCTCCGGCACCAGTTCCGATCCGGTGAACACCGCCACGGGGAGCTTCTTTCATCAGGAGACGGACCTGTCGATCCCGTCGCGTGGTTCGCCGCTGACATTCACCCGCTTCTACAACAGCAAGGCCGCTGCACCGGGACGTAAGGCAGCCAAGCCCAAACAGGCGTCGCCGGGGCACAAGTTAGCCACATCCCAGCCGGCGAGCAAAAAGCACGGTGAGCAGGCGCGCATTGACGCCGAGAAGCCCGACAAGTCCGCGCCTGGCAAAGAACAGGAGCAAGCCGCGGGCTCATCCCAGGCCAAGCCCAATATGAAGGAGAAGGGCAAATGAGAACCCCCCCGCGTTATCTTGACCATCACCTATTGGTTCTCCTACCGGCCCTGGTCTGCTTTCTCGTAGGAGCTAACCACGCCGCCGCCGATCTGAACGACGGCTTGGTGGGCTACTGGAGCTTCGACGAGGGGGAAGGTGCCACAGCGTACGATTACTCGGGGCACGGCAATCACGGGACCCTACACAACGCAACGTGGGTAAGCGGCATAGCTGGATCAGCGCTGGAGTTTGACCCAGACTCTGGTTACGTCGAGGTGCCCGACAGCGTGAGTCTGAATATCCACGGAAACACCCAAATCACACTCATGGCGTGGCTGTACAAGAACGCACCGGATCTGCATGGGGGCAGTCAGCCTTGGTACTCGTATCCAATCATCAAGAGCGGGCCGTGGATGGGCGACCCGATCACCTGTTCGCGATACGCGTTGCATGAAGGCAACGACAACTGGTTGGGGTTGCACTTGTCGGAAGTAAACCATCCGTACCAGACACTCGGTTATCCGTACGAAGCAGGGTTGATTGGTCGATGGACGCACTTGGCCGGAACCTGGGATGGTTCCACGATGTGGTTGTACGTCAACGGCGCGGAGGTCGCGAGCAAGACCTACACCGGCAACTTGGGTGATACAGCGGGACGTTCGCTTAAGATTAGCTGCGGTTATCCATTCAACGGCATCATCGACGAAGTCCGCATCTACGACAGGGCGCTAAGCGAGGACGAGATCCGCCAGCTCTATGAGTGGACGCCGCGGCCTGAGCCGCAAGAGGATACAACGGACGGTGACCAGAGCGAAGTATCGGGAACCGACGGCGACCCGGTCAACACAGCCACGGGCAATTTCGCACATCAGGAAACCGACCTGTCGATTCCGTCGCGAGGCTCTCCGCTGATCTTCACTCGTTTCTACAATAGCAAAGCCGCCGCACCGGGGCGTAGGTCCGCCAAATCCAACCGGACGAGCGAGACGGGCAGCAAGCCGGCCACATCCCAGCCGGCGAGCAGGAAGGACGGCCAGCGTTCCAGCGTTGACGTCAAGAAGAACGATGAATCTCCGCGGAGCACAGATCAGGTGCGGGCGGTTGAGAAGGACAGCGAGCGCCAGAGTCTCGGCGCCGACAGGCAGCACGAGTCTCCCGTCAGCAAATACCAGGAGCAAGCGGCCGGCTCGTCCCAGGCTCGGGCTGAGGCCAAGGAGAAAAGCAAATGATGCGTTCCGCTACCAACACGACCTGTTTGACAATGTCAGCTCTCGCCATCGTGGGATTGACCCTGGTCGCGCCGAGCACCGCGGTAGCCGACCGGGATGATAGCCTGGTTGGCTACTGGACCTACGACGAAGGCGGTGGCGGCACCGTTCACGACTACTCGGGCTATGGGAACAACGGAACGCTCTCTGGTGCGAACTGGGTCTCGGGTGTGTTGGGCACAGCCTTGTCATTCGATGGGGTCGATGACTATGTCGAGGTGGCCGACTCGGCAAGCCTCGATCTGACCAGTGCCTTCACGATCGAGGCCTGGGTCAAACCGCATTTCGTTACGGCGAGTTCTGAGGACGTGAAAATCTGGACGGGTACTTCTCCTGGGGCAAAGACAACGCAGGTGACGACTGAGGGAGCCTCGCTGAACAACTTCTGGATTGAGAATGGCTGCGTTGGACTCAGAAACAACAACCCTCTGTACGACAGACGGAACTACTTGTCATTCTACACGGATTCAGTTCGCCAGCCAGCTTTGACCATCCGAGAATGCTGCCACCCGTACGACCCTCCTGATACCCTCAACTTCACGAGTTTCACGATTCAAGAGTACTCTCCGGATAAAGCCACAGTAGGCGTTACAGAGAGGGTGGACGGCGTAGATGCGCAATACGACATAACAGTGCGGAGAGGGGTGCAATTCGCAGAGATCCAGATGACGGAACCTGCCATAGGTTACTCTCCACGGCTTGGGTGGGATGTTGGCCGATTCGGCCATATGAGTGTCATAAGCGAAGGCAACCTTATACGCGATTGCTTTTCTCAGCCCGATGATCTCTACCGACCCAAGAGCGACCTAGCTCGCAATTGGATCGCTGCGTATAGGCTTGATAGGAACGCTGTGTGCGGCATGCCGACTCTAAGCAAGGAAGGCTCTCGGAACGCTTCCATCAAGTACCATGCTGGATACTACTACTTGCGGGTGGGAACAGAGTCTGGAGCCAAGTCGTACTTGTGCGGGACACTTATCGACACACCGCAACTACATCGCGAATCCGATTCCTTTGCCCCAGGCATATCCTCCGGCATAGACGAGATCACCGACAACATCGGCATGTACGATCCCGGCAGCGATTATGCCGGCTACGCATTCGATGCGATTCCCACTGGACGGTACCTCGTCTTCGGCCGGATCGGTGTACGGACGGACAACGCCAACCCCGGCAATCTAGCGTGGATTCGATTCACGCCGGTGGTGGACGGAGTGCCCGGCTCGCAGGTGACGGTGACGCAGGACGTTTCCGTTCCGGAGTACACGTACGAAGTCCTACCGTTAGGCGAGTGGGACTTGACGCCTGGTTCGCAGGTGCAGCTCTTCTTTGACCAAGCTAACGACGGCTCCGGCTCCTTCGCCTACATGTACATTGACTACGTGGGCCTGTTCCCGCTCAGCAACGGAGCCGATTTCCCGGACGACATCGCCGCCACGATCTGCCAGGGCGTCATCAACAAAGGCGACGCCTACGAACTGTCCGTCGTCGGTGGCCAGATAGACTGCCGGGTTAACAAGTCCTCGATCACGGCGTCCGGCGTGTTGCAGCCGGGGGCCTGGAACCACGTGGCCGCCACCTTCGACGGCACGTACCAGCGAGTCTACGTCAACGGCGTGCTCACGGATCAGAACCTGTTCTCCGGCCCCGTCCAGACGAACAGCCATGCACTATTCATGGGCAGCAATCCGGCTGAGCAGTGGGACCTGTTCGACGGCTCGCTGGACGAAGTGCGGATCTACAGCAGAGCACTGAGCACCGCAGAGGTGTTGGACCGCTA
Organism: Phycisphaerae bacterium; assembly: GCA_023128695.1. Classification (GTDB taxonomy): domain Bacteria; phylum Planctomycetota; class Phycisphaerae; order UBA1845; family Fen-1342; genus JAGMDK01. Next base: position 19,595 of record JAGMDK010000362.1, on the reverse strand, counting down.
TTGGGCCCTGTACCCCGATCCGCAAGAGGACACGACCGAGGGCGACCAGACCGACGTGTCCGGCACGAGCAGCGACCCGGTCAACACGGCCACGGGGAGCTTCTTTCATCAGGAGACAGACCTGTCGATCCCGTCGCGCGGTTCGCCGCTGATCTTCACGCGTTTCTACAATAGCAAAGCCGCCGCACCGGGGCGGAAGGCAGGCAAGTCGGGGAAGGCGGTCGCTACGGGGCGGGTGACAGCCACATCCCAGCCAGCGAGCGCGAAGAACGGCGAGCGAGCCAGGATCGATGCCGAGAAGCATGACGAGCCTGCTACCGGCAAAGACCAGAAGCAAACCGCCGGCTCATCCCAGGCCCGGGCCGAGGCCAAGGAGAAAAGCAAATGACGCGTTCCGCTACCAACACGACCTGTTTGACCATGTCAGCTCTCGCCGCTCTCGGCCTAGCCCTCAGCGGGCCTGAGAAGGCCGTGGCCGACCTAGGTGACGGTTTGGTGGGCTATTGGAACTTCAACCACGGCCAGGCCCTGGACTACTCCGGCAACGAAAACCACGGAACCGTTCACGGCGCCACATGGGCTTACGGTGTGTCCGGGTATGCGTTGGGGTTCGACGGCATCGACGACTACGTCGAGCTTAACGAGCGAGTGACCTTGAGCCGCTACGCCGCCGCGCTTTGCTGGTGGATGAAACCTGCGGACACCGCGGACTCGGTAGTGTTCTCCTGGGCTCCGGCGGACACACTGACCAGCATGATCGAGTCCCACACAAACAGCATATACGCGGAGACGTCGAGAAACTGCAATTACTTTAACTTCTACGGTGTCGAGAAGCCCACAACGTGGTCCTTCTATGCGATCCTGTTCCAGGACGAGCACGCGTATTTATATATCGACGGGCAGTACTACGGCGAGGCTGACCAGTACGGAACGGATGGCTGTGGCGGGGATCCGGTTGACCACCTCGTGGCAGATTTCTGGCTACAGTATATCGGTGTCAGCACTGGATACAGCCCGCACTTCGCGGGAGCGATCGACGAGATCCGGGTCTACGACCGGGTACTGGCTCCAGAAGAGATCAATGCGCTCTACAACTACGGCAGACTGTCGTACTGGTGGCGCTTTGACGAGGGCACCGGAAGCATAGCCCATGACAACAGCGGAAACGAAAACCACGGCACCGTCTACGGCGCAGAGTGGACTAGCGGCGTGTCCGGCTATGCCCTGCAGTTTGACGGTGTTGACGACTTCATCGAGCTGAGTCACTTCACCACGGTCGATCGCCACGATGGCACCATCTGCTGGTGGATGAAGCCGACAGATACGAGCAACGCCGCCGTGTTCTCGTGGCGCCCTGCCGATACCCTGACCAGCATGATCGAGTCTCATACGACTCACGTCTACGCGGAAACGTACAGGAACTGCAACTACTTCCTGTTTTACGATGTGGATAAGACAACCGAGTGGAGCTTCTATGCCATCGTGTTCAACAACGAGAGGGCATATTTGTTCATTGACGGTACCTTTCTCAAGGAAGCCGACTCTTATGGAACGGACGGGTGCTATGGCGAGCCTGTCGACAAGCTGGTGGGGGACTTCTGGCTCAAGTATATCGGCGTCAGCACGGGGTATAGCCCCAACTTTGCCGGCATCATGGACGAAGTACGCGTTTTCAACCGATCCTTGACTCAGGACGAGATCGCGGACCTGTACTGGAACGTGTTCCCTGATCCGCAAGAGGACACGACTGACGGCGACCAGGCGGAGATCTCGGGTACAAGCAACGATCCTGTCAACACGGCTACCGGCAACTTCGCGCATCAGGAGACGGACCTGTCAATTCCGTCGCGAGGCAGCCCCATCACCTTCACCCGCTTCTACAACAGCAAGGCCGCGGCACCGGGGCGCCGGACGGGCGCTTTCTGCGGCAGACAAACCTTGAGCAATCTGGCATTAGCCAGAGAAGATACAAGTGGTTCCATTTCGGGATTTGAAACGATCGCCTTCGATGGGAAGGCCAGCATACAAGGAGGACAGCAGATGATACTTTCTGGCAAACGAAGAGGATCTTTCGCAGCTTCCGCGCTTGCGGCGGCGGTCCTGGCTTTTGCGGGTGCAGACGGCGCGCTCGCGGACCCAGGCGGTGGTGGCGGGCTGGATCGAGGTGCCAGCGACTACCCCATGGGCCCCGGCTGGACGCACGCGTACTACATCTGGTTCGAGCCGGACGCCCCGGACGCGCAGGTGGCGGTGCACTGGGGCGACGGCCACGCCGACTACTGGATGGACGACGGCGAGGGCGGCTACGTCATGTCGGTGCCGGGCGTCTACGACAGAATCGTGGACAACGGCGATGATACGTGGACGCTGACCCGGACGAACGAGGACGTCTACGACTTCGACACCAACGGCCGGCTCACGTCGATCACGGACAAGAACGCTAACGTAACAACGCTGGCGTACAACGATGCGAACGTGCCGCTGTACGTCACGCACGTGACCGACCCGGTCGGCCGCACACTGGTGCTCGCTTACGTGGACGTGGGTGGTGGCGAGTGGCGCCTGCAGAGCATCACCGACTGGACCGGCCGCGATGTGCAGTACGGCTACACGGACGGCCTCCTCACTCAGGTCACCGACGTGATGGAGGAGACGGTCGTCTACACGCACGACGAGAACGGGTACCTCAACTCGATCACGGACCAGCGGGACGTGCAGGTTGTCCACAACACCTATGACGCCGATGGCCGGGTCCTCGAACAGCTCGACGGCAACGATAACCCGACCACGTTCGTTTACCCCGACGGCCGCGGGGAGAACGAAACGACGATGACCTTCCAGATCACCGTCCCAGGCGAGGGCGAACCTCACGCCCTTGAGGTCAAGCACCCGCACGAGGATCGGTACAAGCGCCAGCTTGCCGTCAAAGACGCGCTGGGTGAGATCGTGGAGTTCGGCTACGACGGCATGTTCAACCGCAACAAGATCACCGATCGCAACGGCAACCTGACGCAATTCGAATACGACGAGCACGGCAACGTGCTCTCCGCCACGGAGGCCGACGATCCCGAAGACCCGGACGACGGGGGCACCACGGCGGTGGCCTACGACGATCCCGATTTCGTACGCCTGCCGACGCAGATGACCGACGCTTTGGGCTACCCGACCGAGTGGACCTACGACGATTACGGCAACGTGGCCACCGAAAAGCGCTACCTTGATCTGGAGCAGACCGAGTACGTCGAGAAGGGTTGGACCTACAACGATCTTGGCCAGCGCCTCACCGAGACCGACGAGCGGGGCAACGTTCATCAGTGGATCTACGACCCCGTCACCACGCTGTTGACCGAGGAGATCGACCGGGCGGGCAACCACGCCTGGTACGGCTACGACGACCTCTGGAGGCGGATCTGGGCGACCGACGGCCGCGGAACAGGGCCGGAAGACCCGTATTACACGACCTACTACTTCTACGATGACGCCGACCGGCTGGTCCGGATCGAAGGCCCGCCGCTGCCCGATGCCCCGGACGGCATCACTCAATGGTTTGGCTACGACGAAGTGGGCAACCGCAAGTGGGTCACCAACGGCCAGGGCAGTGCGGCCGAGGATCCGAACCACACCACCTACTTCTTCTACGACAACAACCGCAACATGATCCGCAGCGAGGCGCCGCTGGACGGCAATCCGCAGTATAGCGTGACTCGGCACGCCTACGACGAACTCAACCGCAAGGTGAAGATATTCGACGCCAACAACTCCGATCCGGAGAACGGCTCCGAGACCTACATTCTCAATGATGCCGGCCGGCTGGTGGAGAAGCACGACGCCGAGGGCAACATCTGGACTTCTACCTATGATGCCCAGGGCAACCTTCTGAGTCAGAGCCAGCCGAGCGATTCCGATCCCAACGGCATTACCGTCTTCCATGAATACGACGCCATGAACCGGCGGGTGCTGACCTACGAGGAGCTCGGCAACCAGACTCACTTCGAATACGACGTGCTCGGCCGCTTGGCCAGGCAGACCGACGCCGAGGGCAACGAAACGGACTTCGGCTACGACGCTCTGGGCCGGCTGGTCTGCGTGGTGGATGCCGAGGACGGCTGGACGGAGTACACGTATGACGCGACCGGCAACCTGATCGAGATCGAGGACGCCAACGACGGCGTCGTCAGCACGCGCGAGTGCGACGCGCTGAACCGGCTCATCCTAGCCAAGGACGGCAACCACAACATTTACGAGTACGCCTACGACGAGGTGGGCAACCAGATCTGGGTCAAGGACGCCAAGGGCGCCGAGACCGTCCTGATCTACGATGCCGCCAACCGCCTGATGAACATCTACTACCCCGACGCGACGCAGGCAAGCTACTCGTACGACAACAACGGCAACCGGACCGCCATGACCGATTCGAGCGGTTCCAGCAGCTTCACGTACGATGACCTGAACCGCTTACGTTCTACGACGGACAGCTTCGGGAAGGTGGTCCAGTACGACTACGACCCGGTGGGCAACCGCACGACGCTGACCTATCCGGACAACAAGCAGGTCACGTATGGCTACGACACGGTCAACCGCCTGACCACGATCACCGACTGGGCCGTTCCCGCCCGCGTCACGCAGTACGATTACGACGGGATGCGGATCGAGACGGTCACATATCCCAACGGCGTGGTCGAGACACGCGGCTACGACGCCGCGGGGCGACTCACGTCGACGGATACGGAGGACTCATCTACGAATGGGCTGCTGAGCTTCGCCTGGGTGCGTGACGGCGTGGGGAATCCCACCTCTGCCACCGAGACCGGCACGCTCCAACCCACGCTGGAGCAGCTTCAGGTGGAGTACGAATACGACGCCGACAACCGGCTGGTCGAATCCAGCCAGGGAACGTACCAGTACGATGCCAACGGCAACCTGACCTCGCAGACGGTGGGCGGTACGACTGCGACATTCGCGTACGACGCCGAGGATCGGTTGGTCTCGCAGACCACCGACGCCAACACGGTCCAGCACGTTTACGACGGCGACAGCTACCGAATCGCCCGGATCGACGGCGCCGGCGAAACCCGCTACGTCCTCGACCGCGGTCGGTCGATGAGCCATGTCTTATGCGAAACGGACGAGACTGGCACGATTATCGCTTACTACCTCCAGGGCCCGGCGCTTATTGCTCGGATCGGCGCGGACGGCTCGCAGCGCTACTACCACACCAACGACATCGGCAACGTGGTAGCCCTGACCGATGAGAACGAGCTGATCACCGACCGCTACGGCTACACGCCGTTCGGCCTGCCCAAGGCCCAGGAAGGCTCCACGGACAACCCGTTCACGTACGTCGGCGCCCTGGGCGTGATGGCCGAAGCCGATGGCCTCTACTTCATGCGGGCTAGGTTTTACGATCCTGATACTGGACGGTTCCTCGGCAAGGATCCCGTTGAAGGCGCGCTCACCGACCCGCGTAGCCTTCATCGCTACGTCTACGGATTGAACAGCCCGGCTGTGATCACGGATGCTAGCGGCGAGATTGCTCCTCTCATTATAGCGATTATCTGGGCCAGCCCTACGATTGTGACTGGAGTGCAAGATTTGGTGGACATATATGTAAACAAGACACGAAAGCAACCCAGAAGTTGGCAACAATACGTAGGTACGCTAATAGCCGGCATCTCGTGTCTCTTGCCGGAAACTTTTGGAGAAGGGATAGCACAGCGAATCACGGAGATGTTAGGGGCTGAGTATGTGGAAAGTAACATGCTGACCGATCTTTTCACCGGAGAGCCATCGGAGCCACTCGACCCCGATACTCTGCTAGACATACAAGGCGAGATCGCACAGCAGCAATGGGATCGTTCGGGAGGGTCATCAGTTACCCACATCACGGCGTATCCCGACAACGTCCCGGCGCTCGGCAATCTGGTGGGTGCCGAGGAGCGAAGTGACGACGTAGCTGGTTGTCCCTCAACACCACGATAAGGTCGAAAGTGATATTCCTGAGAGAGCGTCCATGACTGGATACGCAACAGCACTCTCAACAACAAGGAGTTGTATCATGAAGAAGCATTTGCCAATAATCGTAATGACATTCCTAGTGGCCTTGTGTGCCACGAGCGCGAGGGCGCAAATCACCTACGAATATGACGGTCTGCACCGGCTGATCCAGGTGACCTACGACGACGGGGCCACCATCTACTACGAATACGACGCCGTGGGCAACCGCACCATGCGCATGACCAGCGGCGACGCGGGCATGGCATACCTGGCCACCTACGTCGAGCCGGAGGGCAGCGGCGAGATCATCCGCGTCCCGGACCAGACCTGGTACGACATGGGCACACTCGTTGAGCTCACGGCCGTGTCGGAAGGGATCTGCGTGTTCGTCGAGTGGACCGGCGACGTCCCCATCGGCCACGAGTACGACAACCCCCTGACGCTCACGCTGGATCAGCCGGTTGTGAGCGTGACCGCCCATTTCGACTCGCCCTGGGGCGGCATGAGCTCCGACTGCAACGCCAACGGCATCCCCGACGGCTGCGAGGGCGACGACTGCAACCTAAACGGCGTTCTGGATGCCTGCGACATCTGGTCCGGAACCAGCCAGGACTGCAATACCAACGGCATCCCGGACGAGTGTGACATTGCTGACGAAACCAGCGAGGACTGCAATACCAACGGCATTCCTGACGAATGTGAGCTGGCTCCACCTGTGACCCTGGTGTGGGCCGACTTCGAGACCGGATTGCCGGGCGAGTGGACCGCCACCGGCTTGTGGCACGTGACGGATCAGTGCGAGATCGACGGCGGGTGCGATCCGGTGCAGTGGGCCTACTTCGGCCAGGGCAGCAACTGCACGTTCGACACCGGCGGACAGGCCGCCGGCTCGCTGACGGCTCCCGAGATTGAGATCCCCACAGAGGCCACCTCGGCCCGGCTGACCTACTGCTCAGTCTACGACGGCGAGCGGGGTACGGCGCCTTCCGGCTACGACTCGGCCTGGGTAAGCGTCAACGGGACGCTGGTGGACGATGTCGGCTCCACGACCAGCGCCGTGGGAGCCTGGGAGCAGCGTACCGTGGACCTGAGCGCCTACATCGGCCAGACGATCACGCTTTCGTGGGAGTTCGACTCCATCGACGGCAACAACAACGACAGTCTCGGCTGGCAGGTGGACGCCATCGAAGTGGTTGCCGAGGGTACCATCGACCACGACTGCAACACCAACGGCATCCCCGACGATTGCGACATCCTGATCGAGCACGGCGGCTACTGCGATCCCGGTTCCGGACCGTGCAGCACCGACTACGACTCAAACGGCGTCCCGGACGAGTGCGATCCGGACTGCAACACCAATGGCGTCCCGGATGCCTGTGACATCAATTGCGCAACCGGCAACTGCGCCAGCCATCCGCTCGGCTGCGGCACCAGCCTGGACTGCCAACCAAACAGCATCCCGGACGAATGCGACATCGCCTCCGGCACCAGCGATGACTACGACCTCAACGGCGTGCCGGATGAATGCGACCCGGACTGCAACACCAACGGCGTCCCCGACGCCTGCGACCTCAATTGCGACACGGGCAACTGCGCCAGCCATCCGCTCGGCTGCGGCACCAGCCAGGATTGCCAGCCAAACAGCATCCCGGACGAATGCGACATCGCCTCCGGCACCAGCGATGACTACGACCTCAACGGCGTCCCGGATGAATGCGACCCGGATTGCAACGCCAACGGCGTCCCCGACGCTTGTGACATCAATTGTGCAACCGGTAACTGCGCCAGCCATCCGCTCGGCTGCGGCACCAGCCTGGACTGCAACGCCACGGGCGTCCCTGACGAGTGCGAAACCATCGCCGCCGGCGACTTCGATGCCGATGGTGACGTGGACATGGACGATTTCACCTTCCTCGTGGACTGCATGGCCGGTCCGTGGGAAATACCCAATCCGCCGGTACCGGAGTGCGTAGCCGCCTGCCTGGCTGCGTTCGACTGGGACGACGATGACGACGTGGACCTGGCTGACTTCGCCGAGTTCCAGGTGCTGTTCACCGGGTCCGGCGAGTGAGGTCTTGTAAAGGCGGCGGCGGCACCGCCAAACAGCGGTTGCCGCCCCGCTTTGCGAGGCGTCTGAAATCGAGAGGACAGAGTAATGGCTGATTACAACACAGGCACCGGCCGCCCCATACTGCTCCTCCTGCTAGCCCCGGCCTGCCTTCTCGCAGGAGTGAGCAGCGCCGCCGCAGACCTGAACGACGGCCTCGTTGGCTATTGGAGCTTCGACGAAGGCGAGGGCGGCACCGCGTACGATTACTCCGGCCATGGGAACCACGGAACAATCTACGGCGCAACGTGGACTACGGGGATATCGGTCTCGGCACTGGGTTTTGATGGTGAGAACGACTATGTGCACTGTGGTAGTACACTGACAGGTGGGGTGTTGCCGGCATTCTCGGTGTCAGCGTGGATACACGTCGACCAGTCTCCTGGGGGACACGTGTTTTACGACGGTAGCGACGGCGAGTTCAGTCTTAGCGTTTCGGCAAGTCAGAGAGCATCTTTTTCAGTCAAGTTGAGCAATGGGACGTGGTATGGCACCAGTTCGAGACCGATTCTGCTGTCCGGCGCCTGGTACCAGGTTGCGGGAATCTACGATCGTACGGAGGGCCGGCTTGAGGTTTTTGTGAATGGTGTACTGGAGAATGTAAGGTCGATCCCCTCCTTAGCCCCGTATGACCCCGGGGGTGACTACTTTCCAACGATCGGGGCATACTGTAATTCGGCGGGCAATCGTACCGGCTTCTTTCACGGCGTCATCGATGAAGTTCGCACCTACAACCGAGCGTTGAGCGAGGACGGAATCCTCGATCTATACTGGAGTACGGCCCATCCTGACCCGCAGGAAGAGACCACCGAAGGCGATCAGAGCGAGGTCTCCGGCATTAGCAACGACCCGGTCAACACGGCCACGGGGAGCTTCTTCCATCAGGAGACGGACCTGTCGATCCCGTCGCGTGGTTCGCCGCTCGTATTCACGCGCTTCTACAACAGCAAGGCCGCCGCACCGGGGCGCAGGGCAGCCAAGTCCAAGCAGGCGCCGCAGAAGCGCAAGTCAACCACATCCCAGCCGGCGAACGTGAAGGACGGTGAGCGCTCCAGCGTCGATGCCAAGAAACACAACGAGTCCCCTGCCGGTAAGGATCAGGAGCAAGTCGCTGGCTCATCCCAGGCCCGGGCTGAGGCCAAGGAGAAAAGCAAATGATGCGTTCCGCTACCAACACGACCTGTTTGACCCTGTCAGCCCTCGCTGCTCTGGGCTTGGCCCTGGCCGCGGCGAGCAGCGCCGCCGCAGACCTCAACGACGGCCTCGTCGGCTATTGGAGCTTCGACGAGGGCGAAGGTGGCACCGCGTATGACTACTCGGGGCACGGCAATCACGGGACGATCCAGGGCGCAAGTTGGACTAGCGGTATCTCTGGCAGTGCACTGGATTTCCATGGTTGGGATGACTATGCCAAGGTTCTCGATTCGGCGAGTCTCAGATTCGACGATACCCGCGCGTTCACATTGGTGGCATGGGTGCAGAGAAGGGACTATTTCGGACGACAAGTTGAATACGTCGTAAACAAAGGCATCGACAGTATACACGAGGAGGGATATGCCCTTATTCCTGGGGCTCGTGTCAAGTTTGCAGTAGGTGACGGTACTAATAGGTACTACGTCTCCGGGTACAGCATTGGATTTGATGACTGGCATCATGTAGCTGGCGTATGGGACCACGGTACCATGAGGCTTTATATTGACGGCGTTGATGAGGCCTCGGCTGACGTAAGCATTACTATAGCATACACGAGCACAAGTCTCTACATTGGGAACAACTACTGGGAGGATCACGGTTTCCGTGGCCTCATCGACGAAGTCCGCATCTACGAGAGGGCCTTGAGCGAGGACGAAGTACTCGATCTCTACTGGAACGTGTTCCCTGACCCGCAGGAGGACACAGCGGAGGGCGATCAGAGTGACGTCTCGGGCACCAGCTCTGACCCGGTCAACACGGCCACGGGGAGCTTCTTCCATCAGGAGACGGACCTGTCGATCCCGTCACGTGGCTCGCCCCTGACGCTTACGCGATACTACAACAGCAAGGCCGCGGCACCGGAGCGTAAGACAGCCACATCCCAGCCGGCGAGCACGAAAAACGGCGAGCGCTCCGGCGTTGGCGCCAAGAAGCACGACGAGTCCCCTGCCGGCAAAGACCAAGAGCAACCCGCTGGCTCATCACAGCCCCGGCCAAAGATGAAGGAGAGCGCCAAATGAGAAGCCCATCACGCAATTTCGGTTCTTCGCCACAGCACCTCCTGATAGTCCTGGCCTGCCTTCTTGCAGGTGCCAACGGCGCCGCCGCAGACCTCAACGATGGTCTCGTCGGCTACTGGAGCTTTGACGAGGGGGACGGCGAAACCGCATATGATTACTCGGGACACGGCAATCACGGCACCATCGACGGCGCGGCATGGACAACAGGCATATCCGGATCTGCGCTAAACTTCGATGGAGACGACGATTACGTAGAAGTGGACTCATTCACATTGAGCGCACCTGATCCACAAACGCAATGTATGTGGTTTACGCTTAATGATCTAACTATCTCTCGTCATCTTACTTCATATGATGCACGGGGTACATTCACTGTGCTATCTAATGCCACGTTACAGGTAGAATTGCAGGGGAATCCCAATGGAATAAGGATAAGGAGTTCTGACACCGTTGCTACGGGGCAATGGCATTTTGTATGCCTAAGACTATATGGATTCGATGTAGCGACGGGAAGGACCATAGATGATGCAGATTTCTATATTGATGGGGTTGTTCAAGACAAATCAAGTTATGACATTGGCGTAAATACTGACATTCGCAACACCCTGTATATAGGGTGTTATCAACCTGCTTGGGGCAGTCATTTTGACGGCATCATCGACGAGGTTCGTATCTACGATCGCGTTCTGAGTCATGCCGAGATCCTCGATCTGTACTGGAGCACGACACACCCTGATCCGCAGGAGGACACAACCGACGGGGACAAGATCGACGTGTCCGGCACGAGCGCCGATCCGGTCAACACGGCCACGGGGAGCTTCTTCCATCAGGAGACGGACCTGTCGATCCCGTCGCGTGGTCTGCCGTTGACGTTCACCCGCTTCTACAACAGCAAGGCCGCCGCACCGGGGCGAAAGGCGGGCAAGTCGGGGAAGGCGGTCGCTACGGGGCGGGTGACGGCCACATCCCAGCCGGCGAGCCCGAAGGATGGCAAGCCCTCCAGCGTTGATGCCAAGAAGCACAACGACTCCCCTGCCAGCAAAGACCAGAAGCAAACCGCCGGCTCATCCCAGGCCAGGCCGAAGATCAAGGAGAAGGGCAAATGAGCAACAAGCCGAGTTACTTTAGCCGGTCGCCGCAGGTCCTTCTGATCGTTCTGGCCTGCGTTCTCGCGGGAGCCAACGCTACACGCGCGGACCTGAACGACGGCCTTATTGCCTACTGGAGCTTCGACGAGGGTAGTGGCGGCACCGCATATGATGAGTCAGGAAATGGCAATGATGCCACCATTCACGGCGCATCCTGGTCGGAGGGTGTCGCCGGACCGGCCCTCAGCTTTGATGGCACCGACGATTATGCGGAACGGTTATACGATCCTGACTTCACACCGGGATTAGACTCATGGACCGTGACCGCATGGGTACGGTCCACTGGCATGGCGATGTCGGGAAAGATCGTAGATTGGTACCGCTGTGGGGCCAATCCGCACTGCGATTCTGAGGACGCGGCAGAGTATCGGTTGTGCGTTTCGTCGTCAGCCACAGCAATATGGCACCTCAGGGATGACGCCGGTAGCGTAAAGACCGTAGCAGGTACGACGGACCTAGCAGACGGCGCGTGGCATTCTCTCGTGGGAGTCGCTGATCGCGATGTCAGTGAATGCAGGCTGTACGTCGATGGCCAGCTAGTTGATTCTGTTCCGTCGTTGCTCGGCTCGCTATCAGATGGAGATGTGCCCGTGCCACTCGAAATTGGCCGCATATTCAGAACAGGATGGGGAGTCCCCTCCGGGTACTTCCACGGCGTCATCGACGAAGTCCGCATCTACAACAGAGCCTTGAGCCCCGCCGAAGTACTCGATCTCTACTGGAGCACGACGCATCCTGATCCGCAGGACGATACAACCCACGGGGCTCAGAGCGATGTATCCGGTACGAGCGATGATCCGGTCAACACGGCCACGGGGAGCTTCTTCCATCAGGAGACGGACCTGTCGATTCCGTCGCGTGGTGTGCCGCTGACGTTCACTCGTTTCTACAACAGCAAGGCCGCCGCTCCGGGGCGGAAAACGGCCAAGTCCAAACAGGCGCCGCCGCAGCGCAAGACAGCCACATCGCAGCCAGCAAGCACAAATAACGGTGAGTCGTCCGGGCCGGAAGCCAAGAAGCACAACGAGTCCCCTGCCACAAAAGACCATGAGCAAACCGCCGGCTCATCGCAGCCCCAGCAGAAGGAGGAGGGCAAATGAGTGGCACGTTTAATCGTGGTCGGCTAGTCGTAGCGGCGGCCGTTGTTAGTACTATTGCATCCCCGTCGGGGCAAGGAGCGATCTTCATCGATGAGCCTTCCTTGATCGCGGCGAGGGTCGCGAACCTCCCATCTCCCTGCTCAGTCGGGATTGGGTTCGATGACGATGTCTTTGTCGTCGTCCGGGACGGCGCTCCGACCAGCACCGGCGTGGTTCGAGTGGATAAGGCCACCTGGGCTGTCGGAACTTTCACAACGTATGCGTTCACCGGAAATGAACATCAGATCGCGTTTGACGCTGGGGCAGTGTTCGGCAGCCCGCGATTGATTATTTCGGACACCCTCAGCGGTTGTGAGCCAAGCCAAGCGGATTCCCAGCGCCACTTCGATGCAAATGGGGCCCACATGTCGTCATTCTCGAACGGGCTGTGCTCGACAAGCATCGCGGCCGTCGGTGCAGGGCCCGTCTGGGGTCCACTGGTTCTCTGGGGCGACGCGTATCCCTCAGGTGCAATCAAGGGACGTGACGCTTCGGGAACGACGGCGTTCAGCGCTTCGGTCCCACCTGGTTGTTTGAACGGAAGCTGGGACGTTGGGGTCCTGGTCCCGTCGAGCTCGACTTTCGCGTCGAACGGACGAACGACTCTGGTTTTCACCGACGAGTGGGCAGACCCCCAGGTTGGGTTGTCTCGCGTCAGCGACTTGGGCGTCTATTCCAGTGTGGGCGGCCCCATCGGCGCGGTCGGCGTCACCGACCGCGGCATAGCCTACGAAACTTCCTTGGACACCATCCTGGTGATCGCGCAGGCTACCGACGGCGGCTACGCGCGCCGTCTACTGCGAGTGCGGGCCGATGGAACGTACACAGTGGTCGCCCACACAGAGAGCGACTCGTTTAAGGGCCTGGCGGTACATCCGGATGGCACGATCTACGTGACCCTAATGGTTGAGCAAGCCCTTTACGCCATCGGTTTCTGGGCACAGCCGGAATACAACGCCGGCGATCAGAGCGACGTTTCCGGCACCAGCGACGACCCGGTCAACACGGCGACGGGGAGCTTCTTTCATCAGGAGACGGACCTGTCGATCCCGTCGCGTGGTTCGCCCCTGACTTTCACTCGTTTCTACAACAGCAAGGCCGCTGCACCGCGGCGAAAGGCAGGCAAGTCCAAACAGGCGCCGCCGAAGCGCAAGGCGCCCACACCCCAGCCGACGAGCACAACGAACGGCGAACGCTCCAGCATTGCCGCCAAGAAGCACGGCGAGTCCCCTGCCGGGAAGGACCAGGAGCAAGCCGCCAACAAATCGCAGGAAAAGCCCAAGACGAAGGAGACGAGCAAATGACGAATCCCATGGCGCACGCGACTTGTTTGACGATGTTGGCGCTTGTTGCCTTGGGCTTGGCTCTGAGCGCGCCCGATATGGCTGTTGCTGACGGCGTTGCGCCTGCAGGCATGATCTCCGTCCCCGGCAGCGAGTTCCAGATGGGCGACCCGTGGAGCGAAGGTGGCAGCGACGAGCGCCCCGTCCACACGGTCTACCTCAGCCCATACTACATCGATACCTACGAGGTCACGAACCAGCAATACGCCAACGCGCTAAACTGGGCCTGGGCCCAGGGCGGGCTGATCAGCGTGTCTGGCGGCGTGGTTTACAAGTACAACAGCGGGACTACCTATCCGTACTGCCACACGACAACCAGCTCATCCCACAGCCGGATTACCTGGAACGGCAGCACGTTCGGAATCACGTCGGGCAAGGAAGACCACCCGATGGTGACGGTGAGCTGGTATGGCGCCGTGGCGTACAGCAATTGGCGAAGCGAGCAGGAGGGGCGCCAACCTTGCTGCGACCTTTCGACGTGGGACTGCGACTTTGGCGCCAGCGGTTACCGTCTGCCGACGGAAGCGGAGTGGGAGAAAGCGGCCGGCTGGGACCCCGATCAGCATCGGCACTTCCGTTTCGGCGAGCACACCGACGGGTGCGGGTACGACTGCCTGGATGGCCAGCGGGCCAACTACTTGGAGTCCGGCGATCCGTACGAAACTGGCTATCCCCGGACGACGCCGGTAGGCTTTTACAGCGGTGAGCTGCACTACAAGGTGGACTTTGGCTGGCCAGGGAGCCAGACAAGCTATCAAACGCAGAACGCTCAGAGCTACTACGGCTGCTACGACATGAGCGGGAACGTGTGGGAGTGGTGCAACGACTGGTACTTGGGCACGTACTATTCGAGTTCGCCACCGTCGAACCCGACGGGTCCGGGCTCCGGCACGTGCCGTGTTATGCGCAATGGCAATTGGTACTACAGTCCGTACTTCTGCCGCTCGGCGTTTCGCATCGGGTACACGCCCGTCACCCGCCACAGCGCCCACGGGTTTCGTTGTGCGGTGGGGACTTGGGGTGGCTATCCGGATCCGCAGGCGGATACGACGGAGGGCGATCAGAGCAACATATCCGGCACAAGCGCTGATCCAGTCAACACGGCCACGGGCAGCTTCTTCCATCAGGAGACAGACCTGTCGATCCCGTCGCGTGGTTCCCCGCTGATATTCACGCGGTTCTACAACAGCAAGGCCGCCGCGTCGGGGCGTAAGGTAGCCACGTCCGGGCAGACAGCCGCTGCGGGGCGGAAGACGGCCACATCCCAGCCGGCTAGCGAGAAGCACGGCGAGCGCTCCAGCATTGATGCCAAGAAACACGAAAAGGCCACTGTCGGCAAAACGCAAAGCCAAACCGCCAGCTCATTGCAGCCCCGGACCAAGGCGAAGGAGGAGAACGAATGACGAATTCCCTTGCGCACACGACTTGTTTCACGATTTCAGCCGTCGCCATCCTGGGTTTGGCCCTAGTCATGCCCGACACCGCGGTCGCCGACCCCAACGACGGCCTGGTCGGCTACTGGAGCTTTGACGAAGGCGAAGGCGGTACAGCGCACGACTACTCTGGAAACGAGAACGATGGAACCATTCATGGTACGACCTGGACTAGCGGGATATCTGGGTCTGCGCTAGAGCTTAACGGAATCGACGGGCACGTATACGTTCCCGACAGCGACAGCCTCAATCTTCACGGAAGCCAACCGTTTACTCTAGCGGCGTGGATACACAAGACTGGACCGGATTCATGCCCATATTCCTATCCGGTGATCAAGTCGACTTCGTGGCAGGACGGCCGTAGCACCGTTTCGCGGTACGGGTTATGTGAATACAACAGCGGCGATCTCCGTTTCATGATCTCGAAAGTCGGGCAGCCCTTCAATCATCTTACGTATTCGTACGGCGATAATCTGATTGGGCGGTGGCTTCACTTAGTTGGCGCGTGGGATGGCGCGGTTATGAGGCTGTACGTAAACGGAGCCGAGGTAGCGAACAAGGTCTACGTTGGAGAACTTGGCGACACTACGGGCCGCCCTTTGGCAATCGGTGGAGTCTATACCAATAAGCTCTATTTCCCCTTTAACGGGATCATCGACGAAGTACGCGTCTATGACCGAGCCCTCAGCACGCACGAGGTGACAGATCTCTACTGGAGCACCACGCACCCTGATCCACAGGACGATACAACGGACGGGGACAAGAGCGATGTCTCCGGCTCCAGCTCTGACCCGGTGAACACCGCCACGGGGAGCTTCTTTCATCAGGAGACGGACCTGTCGATCCCGTCGCGCGGCTTACCGCTCACGTTCTCCCGCTTCTACAACAGCAAGGCCGCAGCGCCAGGGCGCGGGTCAAACAAGTCCGGGCAGGCAGCCGCTAAGTCCAAACAGGCGCCGCCGGGGCGCAAGACAGCCACATCCCAACCAGCGAGCACGAAAGACGGTGAGCGCTCCAGCGTTGGCGCCAAGAAGCACGGCGAGTCCCCTGCCGGCAAAGACCAGGAACAACCTGCCGACTCATCCCAGCCCAGGCCCAAGACGAAGGAGACGAGCAAATGACAACCCCTCGTACCCGCACGACTTGTTTCACGATGTCCGCCGTCGCCGCCCTGGGGTTGGTTCTGGCCACGCCTGAGAACGCGGTCGCCGACCTGAACGACGGCCTGGTCGGCTACTGGACGTTTGACGAGGGAAGTGGTGGGGTTGTCCACGATCTGTCTGGCAACGGAAACGACGGGACAATCGTCGGTGCGGGATGGGTGGAGGGAGTATCGGGAACCGCCCTCGAGTTCGATGGCCAAAACGACTTCGTTGAGGTGCCGGATGACGCCAGTCTGGATATCACGGGCGACATTTCGCTGGCAGCGTGGATATATGCACACTCCATGCCGGGAGCCCACCCCGTCTTTTCCAAAGGGACATGGGGATCGAACTATGCCTACTACACTGCAATCGGTGGCTCCTACGGCAATCGAGCAGATTTTCAACTGCATTCAGCCGGCACCGAAACACTCTGGCTGGATTCCGAGCAGATCCTTCAGGTCGGACGGTGGTATCACGTGGTTGCTGTTCGTGCTGGGAATACGGCGACCATCTATGTTAACGGGGTATTCGGGGGCGATAGCCCATGCTTTGAGGGGGCGATCCGCCTGAACGACCTGCCGCTCTATTTTGGAAGTCATTACGACGGGGGGATCCTCTTTCACGGAGTCCTGGATGAGTTACGCCTCTACGATCGCGCGCTGGGCGAGGATGAGATACAGCAGCTGGGTTGGGCAGCGTTCCCGGACCAGCAGGAGGAGAACACGGAAGGGGATCAGAGCGACGTCTCCGGCACCAGTAGCGATCCCGTCAACACGGCTACCGGCAACTTCGCGCATCAGGAGACCGACCTGTCGATCCCGTCGCGCGGTTCGCCGCTGATATTCACCAGGTACTACAACAGCAAGGCCGCTGCACCGGGGCGTAAGGTAGCCAAGTCCAAACAGGCGCCGCCGAATCGCAAGACAGCCACATCCCAGCCGGCGAACACGAAGCACGGCAAACGCTCCAGCGCGGAAGCCCAGAAGCACGACCAGTCGCCCGCCGGCAAAGACCAGGATCACATGGCTGGCTCATCCCAGCCCCAGCCCGGGACGAAGGAGGAAGGCAAATGATACCTACCGCACAGTACCCCAATCGGTCCTTGTCAATCCTCGCGCTCGCCGTGACTTGCCTACTTGCGGCAGCCAACATCGCCGCCGCCGACCTCAACGACGGCTTGGTGGGCTACTGGAGTTTCGACGAAGGCGAAGGCGGCACAGCGTACGACTACTCGGGCCATGGGAATCATGGAACAATCCAGGGTGCAAGTTGGACCTCGGGTATATCCGCTTCCGCATTGTATTTCGATGGGGATGCTGACTATGTTGATTGTGGAAACGGAGCGAGCTTGCAGTTCCCAGGTTCGGTAACGGTATCGGTCTGGGTTAAGACGGATGCAATCACAGAGTCTAAACAAATTGTAAGAAAGAGTGTTGGCAACCCGGGGACCACTTTCTTTTGGCTCAGACCTGATTCGGTGTTATTCGGTTTCTACTACGACGAGCTTGGACACTGCGAGATCACGACTACTGCCACAGTGCACGTTGGGGAATGGGCGCACATTGCCGCCATCTTCGACGATGACGGCGATATGTTCAGCGTGTATATCAACGGCGTCGGTGAAGCGAAGATTGAACAACACGCGAGGCCTGCGGAGATGGCACATAGTCTCTTTGTTGCCAAGCGAGACCAGCCAGGACACTATAACTACTTCAAGGGTGCGATTGATGAAGTCCGCATCTATGACAGAACATTGAGCGAGGACGAAATCCTCGACCTGTATTGGAGCGTGACGCCGGATCCGCAGGACGATATGACCGAAGGCGATCAGAGCAACGTCTCGGGCACCAGTAAGGATCCCGTCAACACGGCCACGGGGAGCTTCTTCCATCAGGAGATAGACCTGTCCATCCCGTCGCGTGGTTCTCCGATCACGTTTACCAGGTACTACAACAGCAAGGCCGCTGCGTCAGGGCAGAAAGCGGCCAAGTCCAAACAGGCACCGCAGGAACGCAAGACGCCCACATCCCAGCCAGCGAGCACGAAGGACGGTGAGCGGGCCAACAGTAACGCCAAGAAGCACGACAAGTCCCCTGCCGGCAAAGCCCAAGACCAAGCCGCCGGCTCACCGCAACCCCGATCAAAGACCAAGGAGGACAGCAAATGATGGGTCCTGCTACGCGCATGACTTGTTTGACAATCTCAGCCGTTGCCGCCCTGGGGTTGGGGCTGGCCATCCCCGACACCGCGGTCGCCGACCTAAACGACGGCTTGGTCGCCTATTGGAGCTTCGACGAAGGCAGCGGCAATACCGTGCACGATTCCTCCGGACATGCCAATCATGGGACGAAACATGGGGCCTCGTGGGTTGAGGGCATATCCGGAACAGCCTTGAGTTTCGACGGCTTAGACGACTACGTTGATGTCCCACACAACGATAGCCTGAATCCCGCAGGTTCTCCGTGGACGGTGTCGGTGTGGGTCAAGACATCCGCTGACGGTGTCGCGACTCATAAGGCACGCCATAGCGGGGACTACTACGCTCTCAAAGTAGAAGGAGGCAGAGCCGTATTCATCTTCTGTTGTGGCGGCGACTCCATTGCAGAGGCCTGCGGAACGACGGACATCCAAGACGGCATGTGGCACCACATAGCAGGAGTCAGACCAGCCCATCGAACCGCAATGATCTACGTGGACGGGTTCCTGGAAGATACGGACGTCTATCAGGGCGGGTTCAGTGCAATCGACACGACTTTGTCCCAGTGGATCGCGAGCGACTATGCGGGGAACTTCCTGAACAGCACCATTGACGAAGTCCGCATCTACGAGAGGGCGCTGAGTGAGGACGAGATACGGCAACTCGGTTGGGCGGCGTTTCCGGACCAGCAGGAGGAGAATACGGAAGGGGATCAGAGCGAAACATCGGGCACCAGCAACGACCCGGTGAACACGGCTACGGGGAGCTTCTTCCATCAGGAAACGGACCTGTCGATCCCGTCGCGCGGTTCCCCGCTGATCTTCACCCGCTTCTACAACAGCAGGGCCGCTGCACCGGGGCGCAAGGCAGCCAAGT
>JAGMDK010000361.1 GCA_023128695.1 Phycisphaerae bacterium | reverse complement strand
TGCATGACTACAGTATACACCATGCTCGTGCGTTGTCAATAGTATTCGTAGAAAATCTTTAGGATATATTACATGACTACATTTTGAAGTTGAAATTGACCGTCAGGCGGCCCGAAAACGCCCTTGCTCGCCCCTCCAGGCCGATTTCCCCCCAAAACCCCCCTCGCCCGCCCGCGGAACTTCAGGCTAAGGCGATGGGCCACCCAACCACATCTTAGCCGTCAAGGCACGTGTCACGGAGCACTGGTTCGTCCATAATCGTCATGTAGCCCTTGCGGAAGCCCAGACGGAGCCTGGACCTGAGCGAGCGAATACGGGTCATCCTGAACGACCGCGTCCTCTTCCTGCCGCGGACCGGCGTGGGGCATTATGTGCGGCAGTTGCTGGACGCCCTGAAGGCCGAGAGTGGCGAGGTCGAGCTGCATCCGTTTCTGTCCGCGCTTCTGCCGCCGCGGAGGCCGGAGAAAGCATCCGGCGGTGTGGACGCGGAGGCCGGGTTTTCGCTCCGGCCGCCGCGGAAGCGAACCTGGCTGGGACGGCTGCGGCGGGTGTTACAAAGGCCGTACAGGGCTGCATTCCGCTGGCAGGCCCGGAAGTTCCGGCTTTATCACGAGCCCAATCATATTCCGATTCGCTGCGGCGTGTCGACAGTAACGACGATCCACGATCTGTCGGTCCTCGTACACCCCGAATGGCATCCGGCCGACCGGGTGCGTTGGTACGAACGCGAATTCGACGCCGGTCTGCGGCAGACGTGCCGCTTCATCGCGGCCTCGGAGTTCACAAAGCATGAGATGGTCGCGCGGTTGGGTCTCTCGCCGGAGCGGATTGACGTGACTTACCAAGCCGCGCGGCCGGCGTTCACATCGAGAAGCGGGTGCGTGCCGCGGGCGGTCCGCGCGCGGCTCGAATTGCCGGATAAGTTCTTCCTATTCGTCGGGACGTTGGAGCCGCGGAAGAACGTCGCCGGATTACTCGTAGCGTATGCCGCCTTGCCACAAACATTACGCCGGCGGTTCCCGCTCGTCATTGCCGGCGGGTGGGGCTGGAAAATAGAGGCCTTGCACGAACTCATCGCCTCGCACGGCGTGCAAAACGAGACGCGGCTGGTGGGATATCTGAATGACGCCACGCTCGCCGCCCTTTACGCCGGCTGCACGGCCTTCGTCTGGCCCACACTGTACGAGGGTTTCGGCCTGCCCCCGCTCGAAGCGATGACGTGCGGCGGCCCGGTGATCGTCTCCAACGTAACATCGCTGCCGGAGGTCGTCGGCGACGCGGGCGTCATGCTCGATCCCCACGACGTGCCGGCGTGGAGCGAAGCCATGCGCCGGATGGCGGAAGATGCCGCCTGGCGTCAGCAGTGGTGCCGCCGCGGTCACGAACGGGCGTTGACATTCACCTGGCAGCGCTGCGCGCGGCAGACAATCGCGTGCTATCAGGCCGCTCTGCAATCGACGTGATCGAGGGTGAGCGTCAACATCGTGGGTGGGGCGGGCCTCCGTGC
>JAGMDK010000360.1 GCA_023128695.1 Phycisphaerae bacterium | reverse complement strand
ACAATCACTAATTACTAACGACTAACAACACGACAATATGATGAACAACCTGTTATTCTCCATAAAGTTGCCGTTGCCATAAAAAATGGTCACACCCTTGGGCTGGCCGGGGACCCGGTTGACAAGCGGCTAAGGTGTCTGCGACCATACGCTTAAGTTGCTGCGTCGTGCTGGGTTAAGCGGCGGGCGCACCTTTCGTCTACCACGCGTGGGCAGCGTTTTCGAGCAAGGAGCGGTATGGCAGGGTCGGTTGCGCATCCAGTAGTCCCACTGTCGTCCACGGACACGCGGCAGCCCGAGCCTCAGAGGTTTGGCCGGGAACGCGTTGGACGGGTGCGGCCGGGCTTTCACCGTGCCGTCCTGGAGGAGCTACGGGCCGCTTACTCGGCAGATGACCGCCCCTGGATTGTCGGTTTCAGTGGCGGAAAGGACTCGACGTGCCTGGCTCAGCTCCTCTACTACATGCTGGCCCGCCTTCCCGTGACTAAGCGTTTCAAGCCCGTGTACGTGTTGGCGTCCGACACGCGCGTGGAGGTTCCCTCCATCGCGTTCAGGATCCGACGGGAACTCGAACGAATGGGTGCGGCGGCGGACCGCGACCGTCTTCCGCTTACGACGCACCTGGTTTTCCCCAAGCTCAACGATACATTCTGGGTGAATCTCATCGGGCGGGGCTATCCCTCGCCGAACACTCGCTTCCGATGGTGCACGGACCGGCTAAAAATCCATCCGGCGAGTGAGTTCATCCGGACGCTCGTTGACCGCACCGGTGCGGTTGTCGTCGTGCTGGGTGCACGGAAGGATGAAAGTGATACGCGCGCCCAAACGATGAAGGCCAGCGCCACCCCAACTCAACGGCCATCCCCCACCGCTTGCGGCTTCGCAGGCCCCTCCTCGACACCGACAATCCGATTTTCCAACTTTTCCCTGTTCAATTCCCTCCCCGAATCTGGTAGGCTGTATTTCGTTCCGAGGCAACGGAAAGCGGACACGGCCACCACACTGGCGGAAGCTTAGCCATGCCCGTACTGCAGTTCAAGGGAAAGTCGGTCATTGAGACCTACCACCACACGGTCCCCCACCACACCCTGGAATTCGACAAAAGGCGCTCCCTCCTGCCCAGGGGCGCCCAGGCCTCTCTCGACGGCAACCTCATCATCGAGGGCGACAACCTCCTCGCACTCAAGGCCCTCCTGCCAACCCACGCCGGACGCATCAAGTGCATCTACATCGACCCGCCGTACAACACGGGCAACGAAGGTTGGGTCTACAACGACAACCTGACCCAGCCCCAGTTCAAGGAATGGATCGGCCGAACCGTCGGCAAAGAGGGCGAAGACGCCACCCGCCACGACAAGTGGTGCTGCATGATGTACCCGCGGCTACAGTTGCTCAAGGAGTTGCTCCGCGAGGATGAACGGAGAAGTCCTAACCGGTGAGCAAGACCGAGAAACCACCCGATCGTGACATGACCGTGGTAAGGGTCTTCGCACGCTGTGTTAAGGCCATTCGGAACGGCATGCTGATTCAGCGTGTTAGCCGGACGGACAAGGAGTACCACTTTCAAGATTGGTTCAAGTCGCGTCTGGAGGAAATCGGCGAGAACTTTGAGATCGGCGGGAGGAACAGCTACCCTGACTTTCGAATGGTCGCGACGACCGATGGCTTTGAACTCAAGGGACTCGCTTATCCCGGACGTGAGGCGAGCTTCGACAGTAATAGCCAGGTTCCGACAGGACTCCACAACGGCCGCACGATCTATTATGTGTTTGGCCGCTATCCAAAGAAGCCCGACGGGGATACCTATCCGGTACTCGATCTTGTGGTTTGTCACGGCGACTTCCTGAACGCCGACCATGAATACGTCCACGAGAACAAGAGCGTCAAGGGCTTCGGCAGTTATGGCGACATCCTGATTCGGGACAGGAAAATGTACGTAGTGCCTACGCCCTTTCGATTGGTCAAAGGTGTTGCACACAAGCAGACGTTGATCCTGCCGGCGAACGTGAGTCCCAGGAAGGGTCTTGTCCGAGTCGGCGACCTCTGTCGCCGTGAGGCGAAGAAACTCATCGTCGGCTATTCGTTCGATCTTCTCGCCAACGATTTGCTTCCGAAGAAGGTTCCGAATCCGGAAGCTGGCAAAGAGCACCGATTTGTCGCATGGAGAGTTGCCGGATCACCGAATGATGTGGTTTCCATGCGAAGCGTGTCCCAAGAAGACACGGAAGCCGCTGATTCTGGAGACGGAGACATGAATGCCTGAGCCGCGCTTGATTGAATCGAACGAATTTCCGTTCGATTTCCTCTCCCAGCTTGCCGAACGCGAAAGCTGGCGAAAGGAGCTCCATCGGCCGATTTATCACGTCCACAAATGGTGGGCCACGCGGCTGGGCTCCATTTTCCGCGGGATTCTTCTTGGCAGCGTTTTGCCTGTGAAGGCCGATCTGGTGCGGGAGTTCTACCGCTTCCACTCACACAGCAAAGTAGCAGTTTTTGACCCGTTCATGGGATCCGGTACGACCATCGGCGAAGCCCACAAGCTTGGGATAACTGCGCTGGGCCGCGACATTAATCCTGTCGCCGTTGACGCCGTTCAGACAGCGTTTGGGTTGCTTGATCGCCGCAAGATTATTGCGGCGTTCGAAGAACTCTACGATGGCGTAGGGCAAGCAACACGCGGTCTCTACCGCTCTTGTGATGCAAAGGGACGTGCGTGCGATGTGCTCTATTATTTCTGGGTCATGCAAGCCGAGTGCCCTCAGTGTAACGCGTGCGTTGACCTCTTCTCTTCGCATATCATCGCCCGAAATGCCAACCCGCATCGCAAGCCACAGGTCCAAGTCCGATGCCCCGCGTGCTCCAACATTTTTCAGGGTATGAATGGCGACAAGCATGTGTACTGTCCGAAATGCCGCCATCACTTTGACGCAACGTGTGGACCGGCGCGCGGCGCGAAGGCAACCTGCCCGCAATGCACAACGCTATTCACTATTCTTGACGCCATTGGAAAGGAACGTCCGGCTTTTCGTCTATACGGCAAGCTTATTCTTACTACGAAGGGGCGCAAGGAGTATCTCCCGGTATCCGAAGAGGACTTGTCGGCATATCGCGAGTGTTCGCGGCTTCTCCGGGACGAAGTTGAGCGCGGTCGTGTTCATCTGCCGAATCTGCGGTTGGCGCACGGGCACAATACGCGCCAGGCCATGCGCTACAACTTCCTGGCATGGGCCGACTTCTTCAATGATCGTCAACTTCTTGCACTCGGTTGGCTGCGTGCTGCGATTACGAACATCGCAAACGAACCCGTGCGCAAGGCGCTCATGACGCTGTTTTCGGGTGCGCTTGAATTCAACAATCTTTTTGCCTCATACAAAGGTGAAGGAACGGGTGCGGTCCGTCACATGTTCTCCCACCACATATTGAAGCCGGAGCGCACCCCTATCGAGGCGAATGTCTGGGGTACTCCTAAGAGTTCTGGCGGCTTCACGAACTTGTTTCGCAGTCGGCTCCTGCGGGCGATCGACTACCGGGAAGTTCCAACTGAGGTCAATGGCAGGAAATTGCCGCCTCGCGCGTGCGCTTCTGCGTTCACCGGAAGAATCGAAGCGGAATGGCCGACGAACGGGCGATTCTCCGAGCGAGGCATCTATCTATCGACGGGTGATTCCGCTCGGACCGGCCTCGCAAACACATCCATCGACCTCGTTGTGACAGACCCGCCGTTTTTCGACAATGTTCACTACTCGGAGTTGGCTGACTTCTTCTATGCGTGGCATCAGATCGACCTACAACGGGCTGCCACGAGTTCGACGCGCAATTCTGCCGAAGTCCAGGACACCGACCCGGTCAAGTTCGCGTCGAAGCTTCGGTCTGTATTCGAGGAATGCCACCGTATTCTGAAGGATGACGGCCTGCTGGTTTTCACATACCACCACTCGCGGAATGAGGGGTGGCACGCGATTGCCGAGGCCGTTCTGGGAGCCGGTTTCACGGTTGTAAACTCACAGCCCGTGAGGGCTGAGATGTCGGTTGCCACGCCCAAGACACAGGCAAAGGAACCTATCCAACTTGACATAATCTTGGTGTGTCGAAAAGCGTCTCGGCTGCTCTCGAACCTTCGGATATCGACTATGGCAGCACTCGACATCGGTCGAGCCAAGCTTCGGCGATTGGCCGAAGCTGGCCTCACACTATCTCGCAACGATCGACGGGTTGTTCTCTTTGGTCAACTTCTGACGTCAATCGCAGAACCATCCGAACTCTCTCGCGCGACCGTGTTGATTGAACACGATCTTGAGCACAACGCAGTCGTACAACCGGCACGCCAGAGGGCCGATGCGCAGGCGTTGCTCTTCGAGGACGCATAATTGAACGGTGGTGAAGAAGTGCGAACAACAGCAGGACGAATAGACGAATCCGTACCGTGGAGGAATTCTGCTACGAGACCGTTGACCGAGCTTGAAACGCAAGCCATTGAGCGAGTGCTCCGCGCTAGCGTCAAGGCACCTGAGTCGGCCATATTGGCCTGGGTCCGGTCAGTTGGCCCCGATGTGATCCTTTCCGCCACACTGCATGATATCCGGGCTGTGGCAGGCGCATTCTGATTCATGTGGCATGACATCCGCTTCTAAATCCTCGATGAGGGTGAATACGCCTACAAGAATTGGAACCCTACCGCGATTCTGCGTCAAGAACGGATCGGAATACCAAGCCCTCGACTATTTTCGGCATCTGGTCGCCAAGGTCGATGTCGAGGCCTTCGATTACAAGTTCGACTGGCCGCTCAACCAGGCAATGAAAGACGCCAAGGACCGTTTCTACCGCGTTAGCCTCGGCGATAGCGAACTCGAAAGAACGTACGAAACCGAAGTCGATTTGATCGAGACCGACCGGCAAGTGCTCGGCTGGTTGACCGCGGCCTTGCCCTTCGATTACCTGAGCTTCAAACAGCTTCGCGTCATCGTCCATCGCGTCTTTGAACGACTTTGCAAGTGCGAATTGTCCTGCATGGTCCGGGAGCGACTCGGCCTGGTCAAGTTCGTCGTCCGCGACCATATCGAGCGATTCATCCAGGATCAAGTCAACTTGCAGACCCACAAGGCCTTCGACGACCTTTACAAGAAACGACGCCTCCACTTTTACCTCCACTGCAAGCAGTGCCGTTTCCATATCCCGGATTGCATCACAATCAATGCTGCGAAACGGCTGACACACGACGATGGCGACCAAATCGAAAAGTCCTTGTTTGATTACGTCGAGGACGAATCACACAACGAATACGAACGCGCGGTAGCCCTCGTACTCGACCGAGACGCCAATGTCCTCTGGTGGTACCGAAACCTTGTCGGCCAAGACCATTTCGATATCCAGGGCTACCAACGCTACAAGATTAGACCCGACTTCGTTGTTCAAAGCGGCACACGTCAACGCCCGGAGCATCGTGTGATCGTCATCGAAAGCAAGGGCAAGCACCTACAAGGCAACCTCGACACCAACTACAAACGCACCGTCGCGGACTACTTCGAAAAGGTCGGCCGCAAGGTGACTTGGCAGCAATTGGGACAGGACTTCCAACCCCACGTCTTCCGCTTCCAGATTCTCGACGAGGCCCAGGAACACGGACGCGACTGGCAGGACGAACTCCGTGATATCCTGGCTAACTCCCCGTGACAGCGCCTCCCCGAAGACCTGCGCAAGCTCGCCGTCTTCCTAATGCTCGACCGCCTCTACGCCGAGATCATGGCATTGCCCGACGCTTCGTTGGATGCCGATGGCAATCGCCAGATGCGTCTGATCATCGTGATCGATGAGGCGCATCACTATCTGCCCTGCAAGCAACCGACGCTTGAGAAGATGGTCCGCGAGGTGCGCTCAAAGGGCGTGGCCATCTGGCTGTTGTCCCAATCGCCGGACGACTTTGATCAGCCGCGCTACAACTTCGCGCGTGAGATGGGCTTGGCGATAGTCTTCTCCTGCGTGCTCGAGAAGCCCAAGATGCTGGAAGCCGTTCTCGGCGGGAAGGTGAACCCGAAGCGGCTCTCGCAGCTCCCCGCCGGCGTTGCGTTGACACGCGTGCCGGGATCCGACGCCCCTGTGGAAGTCCAGGCTTGGCAGCCGTAGGTCTAGGGATTCGGTGGCGGAGCCAAAGGAGCAGATAACTCGGGCACGCGTTCTAAGAAGCGAGGTAGGGTACGCCCCGAACGTACCAATCCCAGCTTGTTGAATTGCCAAAGTGCCCTCTCGCTTACTCCTCCTGTGCGTGGCGGGCCGCCTGATGTATCGAAGGCCGGTTCCATCGCACGCGGCAACTCACCGCCGGGGGCCGTCGGCGCGGGAAGCCCCGGTCTCAACAGCGGGCGACCGGGATCGAACCGGCAACCTTCAGCTTGGAAGGCAAGCCTCCCAATTGTCGCCGAAACCGACGACGCTCACGGCCAAGCGAGCACGCCGAACCTAACATAGCAGGATGCCCGCGGGCGCTTTATGATGGGCATGGAGGTCCAGAATGGCCGGCGCGCATGCGAAAAAGAACCGCCCAGACGCAACCGGTTCCGGCAAACGCCGCGGGATGCGGATCGAGGAAGGGGCCCAGCTCTCGCAGGCGATCTTGCGGTGTGCCAACCGCGGCCTGACCCGAATGGAGTTCCTGCGCGAAGTCTCCAGCGTGCTCATGGAGTTCTGCGGCTGCGACGCGGTCGAGGTGCGACTCAATGAGGGCGACCTGCATTATCGCTGGGAGGCGACGCGGCGGCCGCGGAAGGCCGCCCGGCTTGAACTCGTGCGGTGGACAGTCCGCGAAGGCGGGCGGGTGATTCCTGCATCTCCCAGCAACACGGACTTAGAGCGATTGTGCACCGACGTCGCCTGTCAGCACTTTGATTCGGCGTTGCCGTTCTTCACCAGCAACGGGAGCTTCTGGACCGGCGACACTTGGGAGCATTTGGCGCTGAACAAGGGGTCCGATCCGCGCAGGGCCGCCGAGAGCTTCTGTCTTGGCGGGCACTACCGGTCGCTCGCTCTGACGCGGTTCTTCGTGGACGAGGCCACCACCGGCCTTTTGCACATCAAGAGCGAGCAGCCCAACTACTTTACCGAAAAGGAAGTTGAGTTTTGCGAGGAGGTCGCCCAAGCACTCGGGCTGGCGATCGCTGACTGGCGAGCACAGGCGGCGTTGCGTGAACGGATCAAGGAGCTCACGTGCCTGTATGGCATCGCCCAAGTGGTCGAGCAGCCCGGGATCTCATTGGCAGACATTCTCCACCGCATCGTGCGGCTTCTTCCTCCCGGCTGAGCAGGCCTTTGCCATCGAACGATCCAAACCCCACGGCCA
>JAGMDK010000036.1 GCA_023128695.1 Phycisphaerae bacterium | reverse complement strand
CGTTGATGTACTCGAACTGTGCATTACGATCGGGATGCTGTTTTCCCTCAATCGTCTTGCGGTTGCCCTGGAGGCTGTAGCCCATCCCATGGAGCAGAATTCCCACCAGACGGCTGCTAGCCGAATATCCAAGCTTGGTCAATTCCTGGGAAAGACGACGCGTACTCTTGCACGTCCAACGCAACGGCGACATCGGGTCTCCGCGAGTCAAAGGCTCGACCAGACCCTCCAGTTTTTCCGGCAGATCGGGTTGATGGTGGACGGCCGATTTCCGTCCGCCGCCTGGCCGACGCACTCGTCCTCCCGGCAGAATGTTTCCCTCCTTGATCTCACGCAGACCCACAAGAATCGCACGCCGCGAAATCCCCGTAGCGCGTGCCACCAAGGAAATACCGCCGTATCCAATCGAGTTGGCTTCCGTAGCGGCCCAGACGCGGCGCGTATGCTCGTCCAGGCGCGAGGCAAGCGCGCGGAATTTCACACAAATCGCAGCTTCTGTCGTCATGCCGGAAGGATACGGATTTCCGGCTCAAGTTGCAACAGTTATTTCGTCGCAGACCCTAAGCATCCCAAGGGCAACGATTTGCAGGATGTTGCGCTTCCAGATGACCCATGCGATCACGGGCAGCAAAACAATGGCAGGGAGCGCGGCCCAGGACAAAAACGCTTGGGGATACTCGGCAAGAAAGTCGCCACTCCATTCCGGCATATCAACCCAGTTGTCAACGAAATGTAGAAGCCATTCCCCAAAGAGGTGCCCGGATACAAGCAGGAAGCCGGAGAGAATCAGCAGGAACACGAGGAAACGCAAATCCCCGATGATGGACTTTGCGGAGTGCGGGAGAAGACCGAGTGGTCCTTTGGACAAGGGTCCGTCCTCCTGCGCGGGTTCACGATACCAACGCAGCGCGACAACTAGGTTCAGGGCCATCAGCCCGGCGGCGCAGAAATAGCGCCCATCGATCTTATACGTAGAGAGAGATTTGACGGGAACGCCGGTTGCGGCGATTGTGGTGCTGAGGAGGACCGAGCAATGAGAGTTCTGCGAGATTGCACGTATTGTGCGGCGGTAGCGCTGATCGGGATCGGCGGAGCATGGGCCATGATCGAACCGGACCAAGACAGCCACAGACGCTTGCCCCCGCTGGTCTTGAAAGGCCGGATGTCGCTCGAAGAGGCCATCGCCACACGCCGGTCCGTCCGGGAGTTCGGCGACAAGCTCCTGACGCTCGAGCAGCTCTCCCAGCTTTGCTGGGCCGGCCAGGGGATTACGGACCCCAGGGATCGGTTCCGGGCCGCGCCGTCGGCCGGGGCCCTGTATCCGATCGAGCTGTACATCGTCACCGCCAACGGGGTCGATCATTACGAGCCGAAGAATCACCTGCTGGAACGACGCTTGGTGGGCGATGTGCGTTGCTCGCTACAGCGGGCGACGCTCGATCAGGAGGCGATCAGCAACGCACCGGCATGCGTGGTGGTCGCGGCGGTGGTGCAACGGACGGCCCGGAAGTACGGCGGCCGGGCCGAGCGGTACTGCTTCATCGAGGCCGGACACATCGCTCAGAACATTCTTCTTCAGGCCACGGCACTGCACCTCGCGGGAGTACCGATCGGGGCCTTTGAGGACGAGAAGGTCGCCACCGTGCTGAAGCTGCCAAAAGATCATCGCGTGATCTATCTGTTGCCCATCGGGCATCCTGGAGGATAACCTAGCAGAGTGAAGGAGTCGCAGGGTCTCCGCGCAGCACTCGATTCGCGTCCCCGTGCCTGGGCACGACATGGGTGGCGAGGAAATGGCACAAGTTGCAGGACGTGATCACGCAGGCCAGTGACGAAGGTGTTTCTGATGGAACCAGTTTATCTCGATTACAACGCGACGACACCGCTGGACCCGGCGGTCGTCCAGGCCATGCGACCCTATCTCGACGCCCACTTCGGCAATCCATCGAGTAGCCACGTTTACGGGGCGCGGGCCAAGAAGGCGGTTGAAGCCGCCCGGCGACAGGTCGCGGAGATGTTGGGGGCGCGCCCGGATGAAATCGTATTTACGAGCGGCGGCTCTGAATCGAACAACCTGGCCATCCGCGGCGTCGCCCTCGCGCTGCGAGACAAGGGCAACCACATTATCACGTCCGCCGTGGAGCATCCGGCCGTAATCGAAGTCTGCCGCTACCTCGAATCGCAGGGATTCCGCCTTTCCGTCGTGCCGGCAGACGAAACCGGACTCGTGGACGCCGCCGACGTTGAAAGGGCTCTTACGCCGGCGACGATCCTCATCACCGTCATGCACGCCAACAACGAGGTCGGAACGATCCAGCCCATCCGGGAGATCGCCGACATTGCCCATCGAAACGGGATCCTGGTGCACACGGACGCCGCCCAGTCGGTCGGCAAAATCCGTGTGAAAGTCGATGAGCTTGGCGTCGATCTGCTCTCCGTGGCCGGTCACAAGTTCTATGCTCCCAAAGGCGTCGGCGCCCTTTACATACGTACCGGCGTCAAGCCTGAGAAGCTCATCTTTGGGGCCGACCATGAGCGCGGTTGGCGCGCCGGCACGGAAAACGTGCTGGAAATCGTGGGTCTTGGAAAGGCCTGTGAACTGGTGGATGAGCAGCTCGACCAACGCGCGGAGCACATGAAGAAGCTGCGCGACCGGCTTCACGAGGGGATCGCGGCCCGGATCCCTGACGTCCGGCTGAACGGCCACTCCGAGCTGCGTCTGCCCAACACGCTGAGCTTGTGTTTTCGCGGCATCGAGGCCAACGCCATCCTCTCGGAATTGACCGAAGTCGCCGCTTCGGCGGGCGCGGCCTGCCACGCCGACGAGGTGGTGATGTCGGACACGCTCAAGGCCATGAACGTTCCGGTGGACTACGCGATGGGCACCGTTCGGTTCTCCACCGGCGCGCTGCTCACCGAAGCGGAGGTTGACCGGGCCATCGAGGCGGTCACCGACGTAGTCGCAAGACTCAGGCCGGAGGGCGCAGAAGTCATCCGCGAGGTCGCGAGCGATGAAAAGGTGAAACTCACCCGCTTCACGAGCGGGCTTGGATGCGCCTGCAAACTACGTCCGCAGGCGCTCGAGAGAGTCCTGGCCAGCCTGCCGCCGCTCGGCCACAACCCGAACGTGCTGGTGGGCACCGACACGGTTGACGACGCGGCGGTGTACAAGCTCGCCGACGATTCCGCCGTTGTCGAAACCGTGGATTTCTTCACCCCGGTCGTTGATGATGCGTTCAACTTCGGTGCGATCGCCGCGGCAAACTCATTGAGCGACATCTATGCGATGGGGGCCAAACCGCTCTTTGCCCTCAGCATCGTGGGTTTTCCATCCAACCGCCTGCCGCTGAGCGTGCTGGAGGAGATCCTGCGCGGCGGCCGTGAGATCGCGGACCGGGCCGGCATCCCCATCCTCGGCGGCCACACCGTGGACGACCCGGAGCCGAAGTTCGGATTGGTTGTGACCGGCGTGGTTCACCCGGACAAGATGTGGACCAACGCCGGCGCACTGCCCAGTGACGTTCTCATCCTCACCAAGCCGCTCGGCCTGGGCATCATGACGACCGCGCTCAAGGCAGGGCTGCTGGATGAATCCGGCGAGGAGCGGATTCAGAACATCATGATGACGCTGAACAAAACCGCGGCCGACATTCTCGGCAACTTCGAGGTTCACGCCTGCACGGACGTGACCGGCTTCGGGCTTCTCGGCCACCTCCGTGAAATGTCGGCCGGCAGCAACGTCGATGTCGAGATCGACCACCGCGCCTTGCCGATCATCGATGGTGCCGCGGACCTCGCCACCGGCGGAACGGTCCCCGGCGGAACGCTGAACAACAAATCGTACGTTGACCCTCACGTAAGTTGGGGCGGCGGCGTCTCAGAGACTGACCGAATTCTGGCTTGCGACGCGCAGACGTCGGGCGGTCTGCTGGTCGCGGTTGCGAGTGAAGTGGCGGACGACGCGGTCCGGGCGTTGCACGACGCCGGCGTCAAGTCCGCCACGGTCATCGGCCGGTTCATCCGCGAGGGACCGGGCCGGATTGTGGTTCGTTGATTAGCCCCTAACAACGAGGAGATTCAAAATGAAGCACGGTGCCCGAAACGAATTCGTCGGCGAAATCGTTGAAATCAAAAAAGGCCAACTCATGTGCCAGGTCACCCTGAAGGTCCCCGCCGAATCCAACGTCTGCTCGGTGATGACGCTCGATTCCCTGGCCTCCCTCGGCATCAAAGAAGGCGACCACGTCAGAGCCGTCATCAAGGCGGTGAACGTGCTTCTGACGACAGAGTGAAGTCCACACGTTGGGTGCGGAGCCGGGAGTCGCGGCTGGTGCGAGAATCTTTTCTCGCCCCTAACCGCTGCGGGAGTCCTTTCCCACGAATGAGGCGGGACAGGAGCCCTGCGAGCCGCTATCGTCCTGGAACACGATCGCGAGACAACAGGGCGCCAAGCGGGCCCACGCCGACGCGATCAGGGAGAAAGCGAATGAGGCGAACGAC
>JAGMDK010000359.1 GCA_023128695.1 Phycisphaerae bacterium | reverse complement strand
CCGGGCCCCGTACCGGCCGAACCACCGGCTGGAAGCCGGTGCCACACGCCGGTGAGGCGCCGGTGCCATCGGAACGTGTCGCACCCGCCCCGCTGGCGGCCGCCGAATCGCGTGTTTACTCCGTCATCGGCTACGAGGCGTTATTGCAAGACGTCATCATCCGGGCCGCCGAATTGCCCCCGGGTGAAGTGCTGGCGGCCATGACGTCGCTGGAGTTGAAGGGCCTGGTGAAGCGCCTGCCCGGCAATCTAGTCGTCCGCCGCGGAACCGTGTAGCGTCGGACCACCGTGCGTGCCTTAATGAACTACCTATCCCACTACGTCTTCAATCATCGGATCCGCGGGCTGGAACCGGAGCCGTACTTCGCGCTGGGTGTAGTTCTGCCGGACCTGTGGCTGCGTTATTCACGGAAGCGCCGCATACGCTGGAAGGCGGTCCGGGCCGCGACGCCGACGGATGCGATCGACCTCAGCCTCCGCGCCGGACTCTTAAACCATATTGAGGCCGATCGACGGTTCCACACGGCTCCCATATTCTTCCGCTGGCAGCGCGAGTTGAAAACAGATGTTGACGCAACGGACATACATCCGGCCCTGGTCGACTTCCTCGTACACATGTCGATCGAGCTGGCGCTGGACCACCGGCTGCTACGCGACGACCCGAACCTGGTCAACTGGTTCTACGACGTGCTCGCCGGCTGCAATCCGGCGGTCGCCGCCGCGCGGGTCGGCGTGCTCGGCGCGGTCGACACCAGCGGCTTAGGCGACGTCATCGCCGGATTTTTCAAACGGCGCTTTATCCGGTGTTACCGTGAACAATCCGGTTTGGCGGACGCCGTACGAATTGTCCTCTCGCTGGCCAATATCCCAGCGCCGCCGGACGCGTTTGTCGCCGACCTGTTGGCGCGGGCCGTTGAGCTGGTTGAACCGGCGGCGGTGTGGCCGGAACTGACCGACGCTCGCGATATGGACTAGGCTCTGTCGCAAAAGTAATGTAGCGTTCGGGCTCCGTCCCGGACGTAGTCGTAGGTGAGCGTTTTCCCGCATCCTACGTCCGGGACAGAGCCCGGACGCTACATTTGAGACAGAGCCTAGTGCAGCCCCACAGCGGAGCATTGACCATGAGCACCAATCCCCAGCATCTCGCTTCTGCCCACGCTAACGCGAGTTCGGTGGTCGAGATGCTCAGCAGCCGACTGATGGCCAAGGCCGGCGAGCGAGCAATCCGGCAGGCCGTCGCGGGCGCGCGGTTCTGTGCCGTCATGCTCGACGACGGCGGAACAGGCGTAGCCAATCTTTGCCCCGACGTCTGCGGCGAACCGTCGCGGCAGGTCTCAGATTGGCTGCCTCGATCCGGAACACCGGCCGTGGACGCGCTGGCGACGTTGGCTTCGCCGACCCGGTCCGCCATTGGCCTGGCCACGGCCAATGCCTTGGCCAACCGGCCTGATCAGAGCGGCGGGCAGCGGGACGCGGCAACCATCGGCGGCGACCTGCTCGAAGTGCTCGAACTCAGACCCGCTGACCAAGTGGGCATGGTGGGCTGCTTCAGCCCCTTGGTCGAGCCGATCCGTCGGCGCGTTCGGCGACTGTCCATCTTCGAGCGCGGTCAACGCTTGACCTCCGATCTTCTGCCTGAGAACAGGGCCGGCGAGCTGCTGCCTCAGTGCTCCGTCGCGATAATCACGGCCACGACCCTGCTGAACGGCACGATCGACGCGCTTCTCGCGGCCGCTTCGAGTTGCCGCGAGGTTGTCGTGCTGGGCCCCTCGACGCCGCTCGTGCCGGAGGTTTTCGCCAAGTTGCCTCGCCGGGCCACCCTCCTGGCCGGAGTGCTGGTCAACGACGCCGAGGAACTCCTGCGCACGATCGCCCGAGGCGGCGGAACGCGTGACTTCCTGACAAGTGCGGCCAAGGTCAACGTGAGGGTCGCGCCACCGGCGCCGGCCCGCCTACGCCGGCCGCTCCACGAAGGCCAGGACCTCCCGAAACGGCACGGACTTTAACGCACCGAACAGGGCATGCGCACGCAGCTTGGCCCGGGTGGTGGCCGGTGACGTGATGCCGCACAGGAAGCGAGTGAGTTGACGGGGCGTGGCGAGGGCGTCACGGCCTTCCGCGCGGAGGTTCCGGAGCGGGCCGGCTTCCGCCTCGCCGGGAACAACGTAGCGCGCCGGGGGTAGCGGCCGAGCGGGAACGCCTTCGCAACGGGCGCAGTGGCCACAGTCGCCGCGGGTCTCGCCGAAATAGTCCAGCAAGTGTTTCGTCAAACAGCCGTCGTGCTCGGCCCATTGGAGCATACGGTGAATGCGGGCGATATCATGTTCCTCGCGTCGCGTGAAGCGTGCACTGAGGGTCTCGCCCAACATCCCGCGATCGCACGCCAGCTGGAGGTTGCGGTAGCCTTGCCGCACGCCCGCCACCTGAAGCACCAGGTCCCCCGTTTCTTCCAGGTAGCCGAGCGCCTTGACGATGCGGTCGCGCGTCTCGCCGGTCGAGCGGCTGACCTGCTCGACGTCCAGGGCAAACCACG
Source organism: Phycisphaerae bacterium (assembly GCA_023128695.1). Classification (GTDB taxonomy): domain Bacteria; phylum Planctomycetota; class Phycisphaerae; order UBA1845; family Fen-1342; genus JAGMDK01. The sequence continues at coordinate 7,178 of JAGMDK010000359.1, read as the reverse complement.
TGCGGCCCTTGCGCGCCTGGCTGAAGATGCTCCGTAGAAAGTCGGCCCGCGCCGGGTCGAAGCGGGCCAGTATCTCACGCGACGTCTTCTGGGGCTGGAACTTGAATTCCGAGTAGAACGGGCCGGTCGCCTGGATGACGTTCTCCAGCTCCAGGTAGGTCAGCAGGGTCTGCACGACCAACGTTCGGACGTCGTGGTCGGACGACAAGTCGTAAATCGAAACGTCGAAGACCGGGCCGCGGCCCAATACGTCGGCGATCAGCGCAGCTACGGCCTGGGGCGTGGGCGTATCGCCGTACGAGAAGTTCTCGAGCGTCACGACGTCGTCGGCACAGGCCAGCAACTCGCAGATCGATTCCCCGCCGTCACGACCGGCCCGGCCGATCTCCTGCATATAGCTCTCGAACCCCTTGGCCAGATTGTAGTGATAGATGTAGCGGATGTCGGCTTTGTCCACGCCCATGCCAAAGGCGATCGTGGCCACGATGACCAAGCGATCCGAAGCCATGAACGCATCCTGGACTGCGTTGCGATCCTCGGTGTCCATGCCGGCGTGATAGGCCCGGGCGTCAAGGCCGTGACCGGACAAGAACGCCGCCACCTGCTCGGCCGTGCGCTGGAGCGTCACATACACGATCGTCGGACCCGGCGGGCGCTCGCGCAGACGCGCTAGGAGCAGATCGGTTCGTTCGGCGGCCTCGCAGGGCGTCACGTAGAGCTTGAGGTTGGGCCGGTAGAAGCCGGTATGGACGACGTCTTCCTCGGCGATCCCGAACGCCCGGGCGATGTCGCTCGCGACCGTGGGCGTGGCGGTCGCCGTCAGCGTGAGTACGCGCCCGACATTCAATTGGCTCGCTAGGCGCGCGATCTTCAGGTAGTCGGGGCGAAAATTGTGCCCCCACTCGCTGATGCAATGCGCCTCGTCGACGGCCAGGAGGGAGATCCTTCGCCGCTGAAGCGAGTGCAGAAAACGCTCGTTGCCGAGGCGTTCGGGGGAGATGTACAGCAACTTGAGTCGGCCGCTGTTGAGATCGCTGTAGACTTGGAGGACTTCTTCGCGCTCGAGGCTCGAGTCCAGCCGGGCGGCCGGCACAGCGCGCGACACCAGGAAATCAACCTGGTCCTTCATCAATGCGATCAAGGGCGAAATGACCACGGTCAGCCCGTCGAGCAACAGGGCCGGCAACTCGTAGCAGAGGCTTTTGCCGCCGCCGGTGGGGAAGATCGACAGGACGCTCTTGCCCGCCAGCAGCCGTGTGATGACCGCCTCCTGGCCCGCGCGATAGTCGTCAAAGCCGAAGACGCGGCCGAGCGTATCGCGCGCGTCCTGCCGCGCTGTCGTCGTCCCGGATGGAGCCCGGATGCTACATTGCTCGCGTGTATGCTCAGGGGGTGTTTGCATGGGACACCAATGAGTTACCCGGGCAGGCACCCAACTTGGTTGCCATCCGCCCGGTCGAGGCGAAGGCTCCACGGAGGTAGACCCCTTCCCTGGCCCAGCGCCCGCGGCCCAAGCCCGGCGAGTCAACCGCGAGCACACGCCATCCAATGGCAAACAAAACCCTAATATACGGATCGTGCCTGAGCTTGTCAAGCGAGTGCAAACGGGAGCCAATAATTGGGTCTGTAACACAATCCGCGGCGTCGCCGTCTGATTGCGAGCAGACCGCCCGAAGCCAATGCCAAGACGGTCGCAGGTTCTGGCACGCACCCGCACACGCTAAGCACTACGGGACGTACCCTACACTGCTCAGCCCTCCACGCGTGACAGGAACCCGACGCTCGAGGCGAAGCAGCGCTCGCGGAGTTGATCACGCCATTCCGCGTCGCGCTCGTCCTCGCTACGGAGGTCTTCGAGGTTCGCGTGGCAGCGGTCGCAATCGGCCTGGTGAGCGTGGAAATCTATGTAGTGGTTCCAGTCCTCGTCCAGGGCCCCGAGCAGGAATCGGCCGAGCGTGGAACGCTTCAGGCAGGAGACGCCTTCCTCCCGCCAGATGCGGGCCACCGTGCTGTCCTCGGCCAGGTCGGCTTCCTGCCACTCGTGCGCCCCCGGCGCCGAGCGGGTCAGCTTGCGCCACTGCTCCAGCACTCGAAACTTGATCCCCGCGACGGCGGGCTCGGTCAGCCCCAGGTCCGCCGCCACCTCCTTGTTCCGCAGTCCCAGCACCACCAGCATTTCGATCACGATCAGGTCCTGGAAACGCCGTTGCTCCGTGCATTGTGCGACCCACTGCCGCAGGCACGCGACCAGGGCCCCGCGCTGCGCCGCGAGATTCTCCTGACCCGCGACATAGTGACTGGGCGTCTCGGCGTCGATCCAGGCCTCGGGGGTATCGTCCATCTTCAGTTGGTCGAGGCTCTGACGCTGGCCCCGCTGCCGGCGGCGGATGTAGTCGCTGATCTTGTTGCGCAGAATCGCGAACAGGTACGTTTCGAGCGATCGGCTGGGGTCGTAGTTCGGCAGGCTCCGCAGCAGGCCGAGGAAGGTCTCCTGCACGATGTCCTCGGCTTCACTGCGCTCGGCCAACATGCGACGAGCAAAGCTAATCAGGCGGCCCTGGTAGCGGTCAATGACCTCGCTCCAGGCCTGCTGGTCGCCGCGCTGCACGGCTTCGATCAGGTAGGCGTCCGCTTCGTCGACGGCCATCGTTCGCATCCCGGGACCTGCGTACCGCACCGATGGTGCATAATTGCCCCCCAAGATACCGTCGGATCAAGCAGCGGCCAACCGGCGGCTCAACTATCTGGTGCAATAGTCTCGTAGCATTTAGTACTACAACGCTATAAAGAGCAACCGCCAAGACGCCAAGAGCGCCAACAACGCCAAGAATACACATGAATCATGTGTTGAGCCGCGACCGTTGGCGGGGTCGCAGGGGGTGCCCCATCCCGTTCCGTCTGCCTGCCTGCCTGGCAGGCAGCGGACGGGTTGGGGGACTGATTCGAGTAAACCAGACCGGTGCCGTCTCCAATCAGTCCCCCGCCCCGTTCGCCGGCCCTGCCGGGCCGGCGAAACGGGACGGGGCACCCCCCGACGGTTTCGTTACGCGGTTGAGCCGCCAAACGGCGTGAGTGCGTCCATGCTCGCCTAACCACTGTGTTTTCATACTCTTGGCGGCCTTGGCGCTCTTGGCGACTTGGCGGTTTCTAGCGTTGTAGTATTAACTGAGCAGCTTCAGCCCGTCGGCGAACAGTGCCCGCAGGGCAGCGTCCACCCAGCTCTGGTCGCGGCTCCATTTGAAACCGTCGCGCAAGGCGGCGTCCTCGAGTTCGCTGATGCGTTTTTGGCAGCGAACCAGAGCCGCCGCGATGCTCGCGAAATAGAGGATGGTGCTGACTTCGCGCGGCAAGGGGCTGTGGGGCTGGTTGCGGTGGGCCTTGGCAAATTGTTTGGTCAGCCGGAGCAACTCGACCGGCGGGCTGGGGTGGTACAACAACTCGGCGAAGCTGTTCAACTCCGGCCCCGGCGACGAAGCAGCCTGTTTCAAGTAGTACTCGACGCGGGTGGGGCGGGCCTCCGTGCCCGCCGAGTACACTCCTCCCAGGTCAAACTCAATCGGGGCGGCAAGCTGGTGCCGGAGGACCCCCCCAAGTTCCTCCGGCTCCCACAGTTTATCTTCCCGGTCGGATGCGGGCAGCAGTTCGGCTAAGCGAGCCGGGTCAGTGTCTTCGATGTTCGGCGTTAACATGGATGCCTCGTTACCGCGGCTCGCATCCGTACCTGGATACGCGGACTTCAGCGGGCTCCTGCGCCGAACCGCGCCAGAATCACCCGCAAGTCGCGAATTTCATCCTCCACCTCGGCTTCCGAGACGGCGTACTCCGCCACCACCGCGCGTAAGATCCGCTCAAACATCCGCTTGGCGGTGATGAGCACGTTCGCGGCCTGGCTGGGCGAGCGGAAACCGAAGCGCGTGACCACTTCCGAATAATCCAGCGGCGTAGCGCCCGCCAGCGTCGGCTCAAGCACCCGGCACTGAAAAACACCCCAGATGTCCGGCCGCCCACACGAGCGGCATTCGGCTTCCATGCGGCGGACGGCCTCCGAGAGCAACTGCCGAGCCCAGGTAACGTCGTAGGCGTCCGAGGGTCTCTGGTCGCCGGCCGCCTGGGTTTCGAGCTGCTCCAGGGTCAAGTTCGACCAGCGCTCCGCACCCCGCTTTTTCGCGGCGGCGCGCCGAAATTCACTGATGACAAAGCGGTCCAGGAGGGTCAGCAGGAAGGTCCGGAACTTGCCGCGGGCCCGATCGGCTTGGGCGGCCAGATTCTCCTCCAGAAACTTGCGGGCCACGAAACTTTGCAGCAGATCGTCCGCCCGCTCGGGGGCGATCCGCTTGGTCACCACCAAATGCGCCCGCAACGCCGGGAGATAGCGGATGAGCAACTGGTTGAGCGCGGCGCTGTTGACCGTTAAGCCCTGCTTGCCGGCGCGGCTGACCAGGGACCACTGCGTGGTCGGAAAAGACTCGGCGTGTTGGTCGCTTTCCGTCGGCATCAGCATCCGCTCAGTGAGCGTGAGCATGGGCAACCGGGCCCGCCAGGGCCTTGACTAACAACGCTAAACCGAACGCCGTCACGACGATGGCGCTGACGAGCGGCACGTGCCTGAGCCAGCGGGCCTCGATGAAGCGGCGTTCCACGAAGGTGCGGGCGTGCAACACCGCCAATCCGATCACGACGAGCACGGTGGCCAGGCCGAGAGAGAACGCCAGGACCGCCCAGAGGCCCAGGGCCGGACGGTTGGAGCCGAGGCCGTAGAGCAGCGGGGCCGTGGCGGCCGGGCAGGGCAGAATCCCGCCGGTTATCCCGAGCAAGGTGAGGCTCCACGCCGTCACCCGCTTGCGCTGGGCCGGCTCCGTTTCGGCCGGGGCCGTGTGTTCCGGTCCGTTTTTAGAATCACGCTGGTGATGGCCGGCCGCGTGATTATGGTCATGAGCAGGTGGCTGATGATGCGAATGGCTGTGCCGATGAGGGCTGCCGTTGAGCCGATGCCAGAACATCCAGATTCCAACCACAATGATCAACACGGCCGCGGCCGACTCCAGCCAGCTACCCACCTGTTCGCTCTCGCAGCGGCTCATTCCATAGGTGGCGAGCAGCCCCAGGATGATGATCCCGATGGTGTGCGTAATGGTGACCACGATGCCCAGGTGGAGGGCGTGGTACCAGCGGCCGCGGCTGCCGACCAGGTAGGCGGCGACGATCGTCTTGCCGTGCCCCGGCTCCAGGGCATGAAAGGCCCCCAGGCCGAACGACGAGATCAAGATGGTAAGCACTGACAACACGATCCGATCTCAGGAGTAGGTCATACTGACAACATCATACCGCGAGAAGGCCGGCTTCCGGTGTTCCGCCAACGTTGATCTGAGGGCTCAACGGGAGGGCGAGGCTCCGCGGGAGGGCGAGGCTCCTGCCGATCCGGGGCGCCGCGGCTCAGCAGGAGCTTCGCCCTCCCTTCTTCCGGAGCACGGCTCAGCAGGAGCTTCGCCCTCCCTTCTTCCGGAGCACGGCTCAGCGGGAGCTTCGCCCTCCCTTCTTCCGGAGCACGGCTCAGCGGGAGCTTCGCCCTCCCTTCCGTAGCGCTTCCCATCACTCCGTGATTAACAAAGACTAGCGTGCAAGGCCCCATTTACGGCTGCCGGTCGGGTTGGGTCGTCGCCGACTTCGTTTCCAAGTAGTGCGTCAGCTCTCGGCTCTCCGCCCGTCGGGCATGCTGTCTTAGCAGACGGTATGTTTCCGGCCGGTCATCGAAACGGATGATTTTATCGCTCAGCCGGTGGGCCTCGTCGGTGCGTCCGACGCCGGCCAGGGCTTCGACCAGTGCGGCCCCGCGGCCGACGGCGAAGGCCCGCGTGCCGCGCTCATAACGAGCCTCGGGACCTTCATTCCGCAAGCGGCCGCGTTGACGGGCCATCAAAACTTCCTGTCTGAACACTTGTAGCGGTTCAACCATGCCCAATACTTCGTCATAGCGCTTGTGCCGAATCAACTGATCGAGGACCCGGTCAAATAGGACGGAACGTGCCCGGCTCCTCGGCGGAAGCTGGTCGAACAGGGCCAGGGTGCGGGCCTCGTCGTCCAGGCAGCGATTGAGCTCGGCCAGGTCGCGGGCCAGGTTGGCGTCGTCACGCTCGTTGCGGAGCGTGTGCTCCATCTCCTGCCGCCGCTTTTCCAACGCAGAGCGGGCCGGCGGATACTGTACCGTCAACGCCACGAAGTTCTTGAGCAGGAGCCGTCGCCGGGCGGTCGCGTAGGGGACGTTCCGCAGACCCTCCGCGAGGCACCACAGGTATTGCTCCAGGGCCTTCTGATAGGCTCCGTGGCGGGTCAGTATTGCAGCCAGCCTCTCACGCGAGAGGGGCTCAGCGCCGCCGGCAGCCTTGACCGCGGCCCGCACCCGGGCCACTGAATCCTCGTCGCTCAGGACCTTCACCAACTCCAGCATCAATTGCTCGGCGGACAGATCGCCTGACAGTCGCTGCCGTTCGGTGCCGTCCGGTTCGATCACCAGCATGGCGGGGGGCTCGCCGAGCTTATACTGACGCAGCTCAGCGGCGTGTCGGCGGCCGTCCAATTTGACCGCGACCACTTCGCGGATCAGCAGGTCGATCGCCCGCCAATCGCTCCAGGTCGGTCGCTCCAGATATGGGACGGCACTTCCACCCGGCTTGGTCACGTAGATATAGACCAGCTTGAACTCCTCCTCGGCCAGCTTGCAAGCCTGCGCCAGGGAGACGTCATCATGGAAGGGATTGCCGAAGCTATGCCCGCGGTGGGCCGCGGCGGGGACGCTCATCAGTCCACACCACACGACCACGGCTAGGCTCTGTCGCAAAAGTAATGTAGCGTCCGGGCTCCGTCCCGGACGTAGTCGTAGGTAAGCGTTTTCCCGCATCCTACGTCCGGGACAGAGCCCGGACGCTACATTCGAGACAGAGCCTAGTATTGCGTCACGCCTTTTTGTTCGGGCACAGCGTTCACCGTGTGCCACTGCTCTTGAGCAGTGCCCAAGTGACCGACGGCCAGAGAAGACACTGCTCAAGAGCAGTGGCACACACATTGTTCTTCTCACGGTCGACATGGCCGTGACCACCTGTCGCTCACCCGTAAGTATAGGCGTGACGGAGTAGTAGTGCTCTGTCAGCGTTGCGTTGATGGGTGGCACGGCCGTGTCGGCC
>JAGMDK010000358.1 GCA_023128695.1 Phycisphaerae bacterium | reverse complement strand
GACACAGCCGTGCCACCCATCAAGCTACGGTTGATGGAGCACTAATGCGCTCTCAAGCCGATCGATGTTGGCGTTCATGACGGTGAAGAAGTTCTCGCCCTTGGCAAGTGCGTCCGCGTCGAGCGCCTCGCAAGGCGAAAAGACGACGCTTCCCAGCCCCAATTCGTCCTTCATCCGCTTGGCGATCTCCGTTGTGGGCTCCGCTTCCCAGAGCATCAGCCGGGCCCGCTGCTCGGGCGGCTGACCGTCGAGGAACGCCTTGATCTCGTTCCACATCTCGTCGGCGGGCATCTCTTCCGGGTCCAGATGGAAGTTTTCGAGTCGCCAGTTGTACCGCCGACCGACGTAGTTGTACGCCGGATGCGAGCAGAGCAGGAATGTGTCGCCGAGCGTCTCGCCCAGCGCCGTGTGTCGGGCGGCGAGCCTGGTCAGGTCCTGGGTCAACTCGGCAAAGCTTTTCTCAAACGCCGCTCGATGCTCGGGGAACTGCTTGTTCAGGGCGTCCCGGATCACTTCGGCTTGCCGCATGCAATTGACCGGATCGAGCCAGGTGTGGCCGTCGATCCCCTGGTGGGTATGCTCCCCTTCCGGGCCGTGGCTGTGGGTCACGCTCTTCTTAAATGTTATGAATTCGTCCTTAAAGGGCTTGGTCGTATCGATGATCCGAGAGGGCGGCAGGTTGGCCTTGTCCACCCACTTCTCGAACGAGGCCCCATTAATGACGATCAGCGCGGCGCTTTGATACTCTTCGAGTTGTTTGTCGGAGGGCATCCACATGGCCGGGTCCGCGTCCGCCGGGCAGGGATTCACGATCTTGACCTGGTCCCCGGCAATCCGCTCGGCGAAGTACGTCGTGGGATAGAACGTCGTGTAGACCGCCGTCGTTTTCGGCTGCGCCTGGTCACGTTTTTCGGTTTTGCTCTCGCAGCCGGTGGTCAGGATCAAGCCGGCGCTGAGCGCGACGACCGCTGCCATCCCAAGACCAAGCGGGGTTTTGAAAAAGGCATTTCGTGTCATTGGTTTCTCCATTCCATATCTTCCGTGGAATCCCGTCAACTCGGCCGACACGGGGGCCGGCCGCTACATTGTGTGGCACCGGCTTCCAGCCGGTGGGACGACCGGCACGGGGGCCGGCCGCTACATTGTGTGGCACCGGCTTCCAGCCGGTGGGACGGCCGGCACGGGGGCCGGCCGCTACATAAGGACACGCACCCGCGCGCCCATTGACGATCCGTATCATACCAGCCCGACAAACCGCGGCGCTAATAAAACCGCCGCTACTGAGATCGCACCTGATAAAACCAGACTCATTAGGAGCACGATCACCAGTTCCGTTGCCTGGAGCCAGATGACCGTCATCCGGCTGCACCCGATCTTGAACATGGTTTCCATCTCACGTTTGCGAATCCGCAGTGAGAGCAGCACCACCAGGACCAGGAACAGAATGGTGGAGACGGTGATCAGCCCGAAGCTGGCGTCAAAGAAACGCTTCACCTTGAACACCAGCCCCATCAACTCCGTCACCACCACTTCCGGCACCAGCATCCGATTGAGCCCCTCCGGATCGTTGTTGTAACGGGCCTTCAGAATCGTGCCCGACTTCTCGTCCGACGGCACCACGATAATCGCCGAGAGCGGCAACTCGCCCGGCTCGGCGTGGATGTGGAAAGAGTCGATGTTCTCCGGCGTGACCTCGTTGTATTCGTATATCGAATCGTCGGTCACGACCTGGTCGTCGGTCCGCAACAGGACGGCTTTCTCGTCCACCTCCGCGACCACGTCCTGATGGCCGTGACAGAGGCCGCCGATGATCCACGCCGTCTTGAGGTCAACGAAGACGGCCCGATCGTCCGGCGTACCGCTTTCGGTCAGCACGCCGGTGATGTGCATCTTCAACGGATAGGTTTTGGTGATGTCGTACAGGCTCTTCTGGTCGGAGAAGAGGTAATCGCCGGGGCCGCGGCCCAATTCGGCGGCGACCTCGGCTCCCAGCACGGCCTCCCCCAGCTTGCGGGGCAGCGCGCCCACGCCGACGCGCAGCCCGCGGAACTCGAAGTAATCCAGCGTCGTGCCGACGATCGGGTTGCCGCCGGCCGTGTAACGCAAGTGCAGCGGGATCGGCAAGCCAAGCTTTTCTTCCTGGATCTTCTCGACCTCGGCCGTAAAGATCGGGTCCACGGTGGCCGACCCGAAGTACAGCGCTTTCAGCACCAGATCGAAGCGATTCCCCTTGGCCCCGAGAACCAGCGGCGTCGCGCGGGCGCGGGCCAGCAACGCGTCGCCGTAATGCGTGATGAGCAGGTGGGCCGTCAGAGGCAGCACGATCGTGAGCGTCAGGCAGATCACCAGGATCACGGTCTTGATCCGGTGGTAGGCCACGTAGCGCCAAGCCAGCAGCAGAATCCGACTCATGACCGGCTCCCGCGCGCGAAGTCGCCGATATCAATCACCCGCTCGAACGCGTCCAGCAAGGCATAGTTGTGCGTCACCATAAGTAGCGTCGCCCCGCGCCGCTCGACCTCTCCCAGCAGCAGCGCGAGGATCGCGCGGGCCGTCTCGGGATCGAGATTCCCGGTCGGCTCGTCCGCGATCAGCACCTCCGGCGACGCGATCAGCGCCCGGCAAATCGCGACCCGCTGCCGCTCGCCTTGCGAGAGGTTCTTCGGATGCCGCTTCAGCTTGTCGCCCAGGTTCATCGCCGCCGCCAACTCCTCGGCGGTCTTGCGTACCTCCGGCGCGAGCCGCAACAGGCCGTTCAGGTAATACGGCAGCAGGATATTGTCGCGGACTGTAAGGTACTCCAGTAGCTCAAACTCTTGAAACACGAAGCCGATGCGGGAAATGCGATAGTTCCGCCGCCAGCGGTCCGACTGTTGCGTCAACTCGACGTCGCCGGCGCGGATCGACCCGGCGTGCGGCGTGAGGATGCCGGCGATCAGGTGGATCAGCGTGGTCTTGCCGGACCCGCTCGGCCCGATGAAGGCGACCTTTTCGCCGCGGGCGATGCACAACTCGGGGATCACAAGCCGGAAGGTGCCCTGGCCGTAGCGAAAATCGAGGCCCTTGATCTCGATGAGGATTGAGGATTGAGGATTGAGGATTGAGGATTGAGGATTCACGAGGGCGGCTCCGGGGAAGCCGGGACGGGCGTCAGGATGGGATCATCGTCTTCTTTGATGATCCGCCGCTGTTCGGCGTCGGCCACGGCGGTGATTTTCCAGGCACCGTCACGTTGGGCGACGGTGTAGAGCGCTTTGTATTCGTTGGTGCGGGAGTGTACGTGCCCCCAGTGATACACTTCGCCCAGCACCTGCCAGCGGGTACGCATCCGAAAGGCCGCCGCCTGATCGTTGGGCAGCACGCCGGCGAACTCCAGCGCGGCTTCCTTGATGTCGACGTCCTTGATGCGGGCGACGGCTCCGCCCTGGTCGCGGAGGATGAGGCTCTGATACACTTCGTTGTAGATCTGATCGAGCAGATCGCCGTCCACGCTCTGGGCCAGCACGTCGTAGATGTCGCTCTCGGTCTTTTTCTCGAAGGCGGCGTACACGTTTCGCTGCAAGGTCGTGAAAATCTTCGTCGCCTCCTCATCGGCGGGTAGGACCACCGTTTCACCCCACGGCGACACGACCCGCGTCACGAGGACATCATGCGCCGCCAGGGCCACGCCGAGGGGGATGATGGACAACGGCAGGATCGGCCGCCGAAGCCTGGGCCAGAGGCTTGAGAAGCGCAAACCGAGCAGGCCGAGTCCCCAGACGACGATCACGCCCAGCGACAACAGGGGTATCGGAAGTGTCTCCGGCTCGAACTCAGTCACCACCGGCGAGATTGCTTTTCGGGCACGTTTGAGGGGCGCGTGCCAGATGTAGGCGGGTTCTTCGTCCCGGAAGATGATGATCTTGATCTCGTCGTAGGCATCGAGTAGAGCCGGTACCTCCACCGCGCCGGACAGGCCCCAGAGAGCCCGGGCGGGATCTTGCGGGTACAGGCCCCACACCAGCGCGACCTGTTTCGGCCGCTGCTCCAGCGGATACGCGAGCACCAGCTCGAGATCGGGCGGTAACTCGTATGGGCCGTCCGGCACCACCGGCATGGCCGCGGGAACGAACTGCAATACCTGCTGAACGGGCTGCCGCAACACGCCGTCAACCGTCACCGGACAGGAATCCTCGAACATGGCCTGTATCGCCTGCCGAAAGCGTTGCTCTTCTTCCGGATCGACGAACCGGTATCCGTCCTCGGCGTTGGTGAGCTTGTAGCTGAGGCGGTCGGCGGACATGAGCGACCGCAGCAAGTCGGCCGAGATGAGGATTTCGTAACGAACCTGCTCATCGCGGACCGAGATTTTCAAGCTCAGAGTCTGGCCGGGGTGCGCCGCGGCCGCGACCGGCACACAGAGCCCCACGCCGATAGTGATGAAGGCAAGTAGTACCAGCCGGTTGTGCCACATGCGGTTCCTACTAATAAACTGAACTATTCTATAAGGGTCGCACAGCCCCCACCAGCCGCGAGAGAGTTCCTGTTAACCACGAAGAACACGAAGGGCACGAAGGTCGGATTGCTACGGGCTCATGTACGTGTGCCCAGCGCGGGCCGTGAAGTGGGTGATCAGTCCCGTGTCGCCCGCCCGCCGCAGCCAGTACGCCCGCGGCAGGGGAAACATGTCCTCGGCGATCTGACCGGTCCACTCGTTCCGCGGGAACTTGGGCGACTCGGGGTCCGGCCCGATGCTCCAGATGGCGTACCGCAACGGGCAGGGCGGGTCTTCATCTGGGAAGTCCCCGTACACGTTCTCCTCCCAGGTCATCTCGGGGTCCGTGCAGCGCGGAAAATCGTTCGGCACCCAGACCCGCGCGCGGGGCCGGTACGGCTCGTTCGGATAGTCATAGAATTCGCCGTTGTAGTAGACCGGCCCCGGGGCAACGTACTTGTACGTGTGCTCGGGGTAGAAATGGTCCGGGAAGTATGCTTGGTGCGTGAAGACCGTGACGGGCGGCGGCGGAAGATACTTCTCATGGGCCAATTCCTCCGGCAACTGGCATTGCACGCCCACGGTACAGCCGATGCGGGTGGGGGGCAGCTTGTCCCGGTAGTCCAGTGAGTATGCGTCGAGTGCGAGGCAGATGTGGCGCAGGTCCGCGTGCACCCGCACGATCCGGGCCTGCATTCGGGCCAGTCCCAGGGCCGGCAACAACAGGGAGATCAACAAAGCGATGATCGCCACGACGACGAGCACTTCGAGCAACGTGAAGCCCCACCTCCTCAGTCTTCGGGTCCTCGTAGGGCGGTCACTCATAATCTGAGCACAGCACCTCGACGAACGGGTCGATGTCACGCCAAGTGACGTCCCCATCCTCGTTAATATCGGCATTGAGCCACAGGCAACATGGGAACTGATCCTCATATTGCGTCTGGCCACCCAGGGCCGCCACGAACGGGTCGATGTCGCGCCAACTGACCTGGCCGTCGCAGTTCGCGTCGCCCAGCAGGGGGAACGGCTCGGGCAGGATGCAGTCGTTGCCGGTGTAGTTCAGCACCCAGAGCCGATAGCCGTGCTTGTAGCCGTCGGCGTCGTTGTCGTCCTCCTGGTCGAGGATCGCGATGATGTCGAACGCACCGCTGGGCGGGCCGTAGTCGGTGAAGCCGGCGCCCAGGCCGAGCCGCACCGGGAATGTGAGCAGACCGTCCGTGAGCTCCAGATCCGCCTCCGGACCCCAGTCGGCCGTGTCGATGAACGTGACATTGTTGAGCCGCACGAGGGTGCTTTGGTAATGTTCGCAACCCGTCGCGCGCGTGGGGTCGAAGATGAATTCATCGTTGACGTCCTTGAGATGCGAGAGGCTGAGCAACATCGGCGTCGGCAGGCCGTAATCCGCCTCAAGCAGCAGCACGTCGAAATCGAGGGTCGGATTCTTACTGTGCTGCTCGTTGATATTGGACTTGCCCGCGTAGTGGAGGCCGGGGGCCCGGGCGCGGAGCTCGACCAGGTCGCCGGGGCGGAACTCGTGTCCGCTGGCCGGGTCGTGGTTCAAGCGGTCCAGCTCGGCGAGCCACTCCTCGTCGGTATAGCTCTGGTCCGGGGGCACCCACGGCAGATTGCCGTACAATTGCCCCATCCAGCACGCCGTCCCGCCGAAATCACCTTCGTCGCCGGTTTGGACATAGATCTGCCACTGCCCACCCAGGAAGGCGGGGGCGCTCGGCGTGCCGTCCAGCATTTCTTCCGGCTTGTTGATGATTACGCCGCGCATCTTGATCGGATCGGTGGTCGGGAAGGTGCCGAATCCGTCCGCGTCCACCGCCTGATAGGCCGCGTGCGTGGTGTAGGGCATCGTTTCCCAATCGGGCTCATCGGCCCACGCTGTTCCCGCGACAACAACCGCGGCTACCGTAATGATCACATTCCATAGTCCGTGTTTCATGGTTTTCTGCTCCTTTGCATGGTGGTTGGACGGTGAGGGGAGGATTCCGTCAGCCGTGTTTCGTAATACATATTACGAAAATGTAATACCAGCGCCCGGCGAAGTCAAGGAAAAACGAGCGGCAGGCGCGTCGGGGATGGGCCGGTGGGGCGGTCGTCCCTGCTTGGTGGGACGGGCGTCCCCGCCTGGTGGGACGGGCGTCCCCGCCCGTCCGTGGCGGTCGTCCCTGCCCGTCCGTGGCGGGCA
>JAGMDK010000357.1 GCA_023128695.1 Phycisphaerae bacterium | reverse complement strand
AAACGGCCAGCGCGACGATCGGGGCATAGAACTCGAAGATACATCTTGGACGCACCTACACGGCCATAGCGATCCCACGGTGGTGATTATCCCCGGGCGCGACGACCAGAGGGTGTGCACGTCTTCGGCGCAGGGTTTGGAAAGAGCAGGCTCTGCGTCCCATTGTGGGCCATGCCGATCGGCTTCCCATGCAACCTGCTCAGATCAACCACTGCGCCAAAGGGAAGGAAAACACCCTCAAAGCGTTCGATGTGCGCACCCCAGTAGATCATCGCACACGACATCGGGGCGCCCTTGCCGCCGCCTTCGCCGTTCACGAGAAACTTCAAGCGCGTGTCGTAAAGGAAGGCGATGGCGTCGGCTACGCCGAAGACGTAGTCCTTCCAGTGCCTAGTATTCGTGGCGACGGGGACGAGGGCCAGCACCTCCGACCCGTATTCCTCCCGCGCGCGGGCGCAGCGGCGCAACCAATCCTTTATGGTCGTGCCTCGCTGCCGATCTGCGCCATAGGGAGGGTTGACGTAGATCGTGGGATAATCCCAACTGTCGCGAATACCGTCGTGGTCGGGCAGTTGGTATTCCACTTCCGCCCCGACCACCGACTGAGCGTTTGAACATGGATCGAGGGCGATGGTCCCTTCGAAGACCTTACGCACGGCGCTGACATACTTCGGCGGCGTACACCAAGTCTGGCTTAGCGAGTTGATGTTTCGTCCAGCGGTCATAACTGACGGATACTCCTCCAGTCTTTGTTCGCGAGTTTGACCAGATCATCTCGCAGATGCTTGATCGTGGCCCGACGGGGAGCCACCACGTTGAACCAGCCCTCGACCTCGGCCTCACGGGTCGCGAAATACTGCTTGAGGGCCAGGTCGGCTTCGACGCGGATCTTGACTTTCGTGAAGCAGTTGCCTTTCTTGTCAGCGTTGTAGCTGGCCAAAAACGCCTCGCGTGCCGGCTTGAGTTCGGCAACGGGTTTGACAAGCAGCTTCTCGATGAACTGGCAAAGGCCGGCGTCTGTCAGAAACAAGAGCCAATCATAGGACTGGGCCAGAACGCGGAGTTCCTTGTTATGGTCCTCCGCAGTGAACCAGTTGCCGTGATTGCTGACCACGCCGATGGTCAGAATGAAGCTGCGGAGCGCATCGGCGTCAGTCCCGTCAATGATCTCGCGGACGAGGGCGTCGTAATCCCCGATGCGCAGGTCGGCTCCGCCCGTGTCGAGCACGCCCTGCACCTTGCCGTTGGCCAGCCGGAACCTCTGGAGCGACGAGACAGAGCGGGCTACATACGCGCCCTGTTTGGCCTTCTCGATGGTCTGCGGCCCTTTCTTCATGCCCTCTTCGACGCCCACACGCTTACACTCGAACATGGCAAATGGGGCATCGAGGAGATTCGCCAGCGCGACGGTGCAACCCTCGGCATCCATACTGGAAAGATTCGCGGTTGTGAATCCATGATCGCCTTTGGAAATCACCGCCGCGTTTCGCATGACATGCTTGCTCGTGACAAGCTCTTGCGACTTTGCGGTATGGCCTGCCGCGATTGGCGCACCAGCCTTGACAAGTTTGCGTGAAGTGACGGGCAGGTGGAGGGGCTCAAGCGAGACAGTGTGTCTTTCGATGATCGGGTGGAGCGAGAACTCGACGTTGTGGATGATGTCGGGGTTGGCGAATTCGGGGATCGCCCTCTCGATGGCGATGGCGTCGCGAAGCTGCCAAGCGCACAGAGTATAGAAGGTTATGATCTCAACCAACGTCCCCAGCGCACGGCCGGACGCCTTCTTCTTGTCAGCGGCGTAGCCGAAGACTTCGGCGGCCAGCATCTTCTGCAGCTTGTCAACGGATGCGTACGACAACTCGGGGCTCCTCAGGGTGTATAGCATAGCGACTTCGCGAGCTCCCGTCATCCGCTATCCGCTACGGACGAGAAGTCGGGTAGGGTGTGCTCTGCCGACCGCTCTGCTCGGATAACCCCACAACCTCCGAAATCGCCCCTTGCCTCCTCTCCGGCCCAGGCGTATCATCCCGACCGGCTGGATTTGACCCGGACCCGGGGGCGCGGTGCCGTCCCCTGTCAAGCAAAGGAGCCCCTCCAATGGCCGACTACATTCCCGGCGGCGATGCCGCGTTCAACGCCTGGCTGGACAACTTCGTCACCTACGCCACTGCCAACTTGGCCAACCTGGGGCTCGTGGCGGGTGACCTGACGCCGGTCACGACCGCGCAGACCGCGTGGGCCACAGCACTCAGCGCCCATGTCACCGCGCAGCAGGCCGCCAAGAGCGCGACCCAGCAGAAGAACACCGACCGCGTCGCCGTCGTCTCCCTCGTCCGCGCCCTGGTCGGCCGGCCGTGTGCCACTGCTCTGTGAGCAGTGTCTTGCGCACGGGTACGTTGTTGTTGTCCGGCACTGCTGACACAGCAGTGGCACACCCTGACGTTGACGACACCGAACGGGCCGCCTTGGGCATCACCGTGCCCGACACCGAACCCACACCCCCACCGGTTCACCGGCGAGACGCCGGTGCCACAGGTTCACCGGCTGGAAGCCGGTGCCACAGGGATCGCTCATGACCGGCTGTCTCCTGCGCCTCCAGCACACGGTCGCCTTCATGGACGAGTCCACGCCGACCAGCAAGGCCAAGCCCGCCGGCGTGATGGGCGCGGAGATCTGGGTCAAGGTCGGCGACGCGCCGCCGGTCGATCCGGACACCGACCTGACGTTCCTCGGCCTCGACACCCGCACGCCCTACCTCGCCGAGTACGGCGGCGCCGACGGCGGCAAACCCGCCCACTACATGGCCCGCTGGGTCAACGCCAAGGGCGAAAAAGGCCCGTGGAGCGAGACGCTGACCGTGACCATCTCGGCGTAGAGTGCTTCGGAGAACATGGTCCGGTCGGAGTTGCTCGACAGGCTGTCCATCTCGAGGACGACATTGTGGTCGAGGAGGCCCTGAATGTGATCGTTGCTTTGCGTGTTGACGACGGCACCGAACTCGCCGTAGGTCATGGGCCAGCAGGATTCGCTCGGCGGAGGCCTGCCACATCGCGGCACGGCCCCTGAGCTTGACGGTCCGCAGCCAGTCCAGCAGGTCGACGATGGTGGGCCACCGAGATGGCGCGCCCGAGTATACGCCGGCGCCGCGATACAGATGATCCAGGCCGCCGACGAGGAGGCTGATGACGCCCTCGCCTCCCCAGTACGCGGAGGCGATGACGTCGACGATGAGTTTGATCCAGACATTCGGCTCGCAACCAACTGGAGGAATCAGCGGGTTGAAGCGGAACGGGGCCACATCTCGGCCGATGGTGTACACACGAAGATCGGGCTGGAGGGCAGGGAGATCCCGGTAACCGCGCTTCCAGTCGAGGGCCAGTACCTTGATGCCGCGGGCCATGATGCCCTGCATAAGAATGAACGTGAGGTTCGTGTTGCCGGACCCACTTCGTCCGGCGACAAGGATGTGTTCCTTCAGCCGGTCGCTCTTGATCAGGAAGGGATACAACGAGCGCTCCCCGTAGGTGATGGTGCCGAGTGGCACGTCTCCGGCCCCGGCGAAATCCCGGTTGGGTGGCGGAAACGGTGAGCGATCAGGTTCGTAACTGTGTCCAAGATGCTTGGCGGCGAGCAGCTCCAACGTCTGTTCGATCTCCGCTCGACCGCCGGGCTCGGATTCCGTGAGGTAGACGGTCCACAGGCGGTCGATTTTCTTGCCGAGGACCGGCCGCAGTTTGCGGCACAGGTCTTGTATACGCGTGATCATTCGGCATCACCCCCGTTGCCATCGAGAATCTCCAGTTTGCGGAAGGTCGAGAGGTACTGCTGCACGCTCTCCGGGAGTGCCCGTCTCAGGTCGGAGGCGTCCTTCCAGAATGCGATCCGCTCCGCCCGCCGTGGCCGGAAGTTCACGCCGCGCTATCAGCAGGCGCAGGCCGACGAGGGGGATCCTGTCGATCTGCCCCTTACAGCTGAGGTTGCGACCTCCGAGGCATCGGAACCGACATCCGACACGAACGAAGATAATGGGAAGACGACGGAGTCCATGCCTCAGGGTCCATGAGGGAGATCATTCGCCTTGCGTTTGAGCTGACGCAGGCGGTCGATGGGCTCATGGCGCGCACGCGCGCCTTCTACTATGAAGTCATGCTGTCGGGGCACTCCTGCCCGCGCTGTGGCGGGGCGTTGCGGATGTTGGGCGAAGGCCGCTGCCGCTGCATCGACTGCGCCCACGAATGTGATCCGACGATTACGTATCAGCGGTGCAGCGTGTGCGAGGGCCACCTGCGATTGCGGGTCTGCCGGTATGTCTGCCGCCGGTGTGGTCGCGACGTGCATTCGCGATTCCTTTTTGACACCCGCGTGTTCGATCGGGAGTACTTCCGGGAACGGATGGCCGAGTCCCGCGAGCGTAAACGTGCGGAGCAGGCGAGTGTACCGCCGATCATGATCGCACGTCGGTCTGAGGAGCTGCAGCCGGCGCCTGCACACCTGGCGGCAGTGCCGGGGTTGAGTGAAGCCCTGGATGGGCTCGTCAACACACCGGAGCTGATAGCCTGGTTATCCCTACCTCGAGTGGTATAGCGATGAGAACGGCCGCGTGGTCATCGAGTTGGACGCGGACCAGGTTGAAGTCGTCGGCAGACCGATTCCGGCTTGCGAGAGCGACCCGATATCGCGGGAGCAGCAGACCCGGAACATGGCCAACTTCCTGGGCGGATTGAGCCAGGAGGCTGGCGTTCCCGCCATCGCGCCTGGGCAGCGGCTGGTGTCGGATCCGAGCTTCACCCACTGGGTCATGGCCGAGGGTCACGTGATCGGTGAGGCCCGGGATGTTGGGCCCGAGAAGAACGGCACGTGCTTCGCGTACGTCCGGCTGTTCAACATGCCCAAGTGTGCCGAGTACGGCACCATCGAACGCAAGCATCTTCGCGAGAAGGCCGATGGCCTGCTAAACGATGCTGCTGCCGCTGACGGCTTCGCCGAGGAGGTGCAACCATGAACCCGCCTGACGTGAACGTCACTGTAGAAGGAGGCGTAGCCGACGTCCAGGTGAACAAGCCGGGCGTCACCGTTGAAGTCCGCGACTACGACGTGGACGGCGTCGACGACGACCAACTCTGGACCGACGAGAACGGCGATCGCTGTGTGCGGTATCTCGTAACGCACGACGTCGAAACACCCTCCGATCAGCAGAAAGCTGTCGAGCAATCGAATACACCTTAGCTCGGCGGTTGATTCCCCACATCAAAAGGTAGTCGATTCACGTGAGCTGGTGCGTTGCCGGGACGGTCCCGTTGCGCGCCGGCTCTTTCTGTTTCCGCGATTCAATCGCGAAGGAGTAGTAATCATGTTGACTGCAGAGCAAACCGTAACCCAGACTTGCGCGGCCGAGTTGTCTCGCGCCGCGCTGGTCGCACTACTGGACCGGGCGAAGCGCGTGGTGCCCACCCGATTCCCCAAACCCATCCTGATGTGCGTGCATCTGGAGGCCTCCGAAAGCCTCCTCCGCTTGCAGGCCACGGACGGCGAACTCTCGCTTTTTGCCCAGATGCCGGTTGACGGATCGTTGCCGGCCTGCGTGGTTCCCTTGACCGAGTTGAGCCGCCGACTCAAGGCATCCAAGCATCCGACGTGCAGTTTGTCGCTGTCTGACGATGGCGAGCGGCTGCTCATCAACGGTGGCCGTGTCGAGCACGCACTCCAGACGTACGACTCCGCGGAATTCCCGCTGGTGCCGTCGCAACTGGAAGGCGACTCCATCGAGGTCGATGCCGCAGAGCTGGTGCACGCGGTGAAAGTGACGAGCCACGCCGTAGCGAAAGAGCCCAGCCGGTACGCTATCAACGGCATCCTGCTCGAATCCAACGAGAAGGGCTCGCGCTTGGTCGCCACCGACGGCCGGCGATTGGCCATGGTTGAATTGTGCAACGCCGGCGAACTCGGTGATCAGGCTTTGATGCCGCACCGGTTCTGCCGGTTGATCGACAAGCTGACCGGTCGGAGCCCCCTTGACGCCCGCCCACCGCCGCGTACACTGAGCATCAAGTTTTACAGATTGGGAGGACTGACCGATGCCCATCAAGTACGCTCTTTTCGAGAACAACATCACCGCCGACCCCGACGACTACTCGGCCAT
>JAGMDK010000356.1 GCA_023128695.1 Phycisphaerae bacterium | reverse complement strand
CGCTCCCTGACGGTCGCGGTACTGAGCGGGAAGTCGCGGAGTTCTGCGACCAAGTCATCGATGCGAACGGCAAGGTCCACGGCAAGACGCTGCAGGCCATCCGCCGCAAGATCGAGCACTTCCACGCCATGAACATCTTCAACGACGCCGACACGGCGGCGCAGCTGAGCGAATTGAAGGCCCAGCTCTTCGGCGTCACCGGCGAGGACCTCAAAGAACAGCCGGACCTGGCGGAGAAGCTCAGCCAAGCCTGTGCGACCCTTAAGCAGGAACTGCTGGATCCCAATAGCGTGTCATCACTGACGGGCCGGCTGAAACGCCGCGTGGTGCTTGACTGATCAATCGCGATGGAGGCACGAGCGGGGCATCGGCGTCCCGCTCGCCTCCTCCGTCTTCCTGAAACCAACGAAAGGAAAACGAAATGTCCCATTACGTTGAGTGCGAACCGGGCTTCAAGGATCAGCAGGCCCTGATCGACGCCCTCACGGCCACTGGATTCGACCGCGACCAGATCGAGGTGCATGCGGAGAGCGCCGCACTGTACGGATATCGCGGCCTTGCTGATCCTGCTGCCAACAAGAACACCCGACGGGGCACCAGTGATTCAGCCGAGGCGGACGTGCCCTGTATGCGAGCAGAGCCTACGGCCCGGAGGGCGGTATTGCCCCGCTTGCGGGAGTCGGGTCTAGGTCACACCGGTGGGCAACACACAACGCTGCAGAACGGTTTCCCGCAAACCGTCGAAGTACGCTGCGATTCTTTCGACGAATGGGACGTAGCTCACAACAAGGCCCGCTTCCACGTTGCGGCGATGTGCGGCCTCAGTAAAATTCGCTGAAGTTATCAGCGCGCGGCGACGGTCCACGATGACACACTTCGCGTGCAGGCTCGTCCGTCCTGAAGCATCCTCTTCCAACGCCCGCGGATCGAAGAACACGCTGGGTTGCTGTCGCCAGGGCCAGTGCTTCGCCACGAACTCCACGGCGTAACGGCGTACAATCTCGGTGGCCAATGAAGTATCTCCATGGCGTCTTCCCACGTGCAGACAAAACCACACGTGGAGTTTCGGATCTGCTTCCATCTTGCGGGCCAGTCCCTCGAACAAGTGACGTCCATCATGGATGGCATACCCGACAAGAATGATCTCTCGTTCACAATCCTCGATAAGACTGTGCATGACGGCAGCGGTATCGCGTGTTGATATGCCGGGAACGTCAGGTCCCGAAAGGACAAGGTCAAAGAGATGTTCTGGACTCTTGGCCTGCGCCTTTGAATCTGCCAAGAGATCTGCGAGTGTGGCGATTTGCGTTGTCGTCCAGCCGTCATTCTGCAGTTCGGCAAGGGATTGGAGCGACTCCTGCAGGAGCGCACCTCCAACAACCTGCTGCAATGCATGGGCGCTTAGTTCGGGGGACGTTGGGACTTCGCGCAGCGCGGACGCGAGTTCGCGAAGCGTGGCTGACGTTAGCTTCTGAAGAAGGTCTGACACGGTTTTCAGCTTCCTAAGAACTCTGTGCCGAGGCCCTCAACCGTCGAGACAACCAACGATCTGTCCAAGAAGTCGTTTCTTTGCTCGCATGACGTCTCGGAGATAAGAAGGCAGCCATGGCACGCACTGCCGAGCAACGGTTGATGGTCATGTTGTCGAGGCCGATGAAACGCGCATACCGGATCATTGGAGCAAAGGGAACCCATGTCCAACGCGCGTCTTATGTGAAATGCTATGCGACGACTCTCCTCGACCAAGCCTCCCAAAGTTCCTTCCGCATCCGGCGAGCCGGTATACAGCAGAATCCCATATCTCCCAGGCGTTGCGTAGACGCGCTCCCGGAGAGAGGATGCCGGGTATCCGCACTCGAGAGAGATTGCCATGAGAAGAAGGTGAGACAATGAGTGAAGCATGAAAAACGGCAGGCCAGGGCATGGCCTGTTGCTGCCCTCATGTTCGGCCAGCCACAAACGGAACCCCGCTTGAAGCTCGGAATCGCGCTGCTGCACCGATTCGCGGGCCAGCCATGCGTCTACCGCGTCTGGCCGAAACCGCAGAAACACCCCTTCACCACGATTCTCAACAGCAGGTAGCCAGGACACGTCAAGCCCGATCGACGCTCTTTGGACAGCCATGTCCAGTTCGCCTTGAATGTCGGGGCCGGCGGCTTCAAATCGTGTGAAGCCCACCTGTGCCACCACCTCCCGCAAGCGGTGTACGAGAACAACACGCTCAACAGCTTGCATCCAACTCTCGGACCATGAATCGACCGGCAGCGCTTTGGCGTAGAAGTCGCCTTCCGGCTCATCCGAACCGAGCTCGTCTCTGGCTTGGGACAACGCGTCGAACTCGGCTTCCTTGACCGGGCGTTCCGCGGAGGCGGCGCCGGCGCGAGAACGCAGGATCGCTGCCATTACCTGTTCGGGTTCGAACTCATCTAGCTGTTGCTTCACGGCCGGAATGCGCAGGAACGTGCTGAGATCCTGCTCGTTCCGCACTGCTGACAGATGGCTATCCCACAAGGCTGCCACAGCTTGGTCGACGGCAGCCAACGAATCCGGAATGGAAATGACAGAAAGCAGTTGTGGAAAATAGGCATTGCTTGCGCTGCGGATTAAGAGCCGGTTGGGCTCTCCACAGCCCTCGCGCGAACCCGGGCCAAGCCAGGGGCGGGCGCCGTTGCAGGATCCCAGTGCACGCAGTTCCATGCGTGCCGCCTGACTCATCGCTCTTTCCGCCCCACATCCGCATCGAACCCAGACGGAATCGAGATCTCCGCTGGTCCCGCGCTCCTCCATGGGAAGTTCGCGACGACAGTCTTCATGTGTCCCATGCACGAATGCGTGCCAGTCGATATCGCCCACGTGTCCGCGTCGGCATGCCCTCACGAAGCGCACAGGCACCACCGGGTATCGCTTACCGTCGTCGTCGCGAAACCGGCTCCGGTCGAGATCGTTCAGGTTTACAAGCCGACGCGCCCGGTGGCCTCTAGGCGTAACGAACTGTCGCTGAACGATGAACCACTCCGGGAATCGATACGCCGCGATATCGGGCGTGAATCCCTTGTCTTCGATGGCTGCCGGAGGCTTGCGAAGAGTAAGTCCCTGTACGCTGAGCAGCGACTCCAGCTTGCGCTGCAAGCGTGGCTCCGTAATCAAAGGGAGTGGAGCGTTTTTGCTGTACCGCCAGTTGTCAGCGCCCGCGATGATGACGGCATCATCCGGCAAGTCGACCATGGCCCCAGGGCCAAACGTCGTAATCAACTGGCTTGACCGCACCTGTGGCTTAGCCATCGTCTCGCTCCCCCCAGTCATTGAGGTTCTTCACGAAAATCTCCACGGGCGCTTCCACATCCCGCATGGATCGATTCGCATGGAATCGCCTTTGGATCGGATGCAGATTCGGAAGATCCGGATGCAGGAACTCGTAGATTAGCCGGCGAGGCGGAGAGTTCGTTTCCTTCTGATACTGGATGGCTGAGCCTTCGTCCTGGGCCTGCTTGGCGATCTTCAACCAGTCATCCAGGAGATCTCCGCAGCGGTGAAGTACGCCGTCATGGAGGGCTCTTCGTTGGTCGTCGGTCAGATCCGACTTATGGTTGCGCGCCCTCTTCGCGATGACCTGCGCGAACCCGTCAAGGTCGGACCTACGCGTGAGGATATCATGGGCGCCGCGAGGCGGCGTCAGCCCCGGCTCTTCCTGGCGGCACAAAGCCACGAGTGTGGCGGGCAAAGCTCGGTCGAGGGCACGCGGCGAAAACGGCGTCACGCTTGTCGCCTCGACGTTTCGGTAGAACGAGGCGTGGTAGGCGGCAAAGCGCTCATAGTGTGAACGGTCTCGCGGTTTGTGGATGTTCAGCAGCGTAACCACCAAGCCGGGGCGGCTAGGATCCCGTCCAACGCGGCTCGTCGCCTGTATGTACTCGGAGCTGGTCTTGGGCTGCCCTAGCACGACCATCAAGCCGAGTCGCACGATGTCCAGGCCGACGGAGATCATGTTCGTTGCCAGGGCCACGTCCACTCGTTCCTTGTCGGAGAAACCCAACGCCAAGCGTCTCTTGGCGGTCGCGATGTCATTGGTGCTTACACGAGACGTCAGTTCGACCACGTCGTATGCAATGGTTCGATCGGCGAAGAGAGTATCTTCGGGCTCGCGACGCTTCCGGCGGCCGTATTCGGCCAGTCGCGTTCGGACCTCGTCTTCAATGATCCGTCGGCTCCCGCCGAGTTCTCTCAGCGAGTTGAAGTAGCTGAGGAGCGTCAGGTAGGGATCGGCAGGATTGTGGACCTTGTCACCGCGAGCATCGCGCCAGGCCTTTTGTCCTGCGCTGAGCAACGCCAGACCAGCCCGGAGAAGCACGATCTTAAGGCTTCGGCCCTGAGCCGCGACACCGACGTACAGCCGAGCCGGGCTCTCGTTTGCGGGGATAGTCTTGGCGAAGAAGGAGTCCAAGCGATCAGGCCCGGGCGGTGGAAACACGGTCACGCGACTGCGTCCGAACAGTGCCCGGATCTGACTATCTGCCCGGCGAACCGTGGCCGTGCTGGCGATGATCTTTGGCCGGACTACCCGGTCACCAATCTGTCGCGTCGACAGTGCATCAATCACAGTCTCATACAGGCCTGCGACCGTGCCCAGCGGACCCGAGATCAAGTGCAGTTCGTCCTGGATGATCAGGTCCGGCGCCGGAAGCTGACCACCGGGCAGCGGCATGCCTTTGTCAGGATCGCACGGCCCGTAGAACCCATTGGCATCGTAACGATTCACCTTGCCGAACAACGTGCCGGTGTGCCCCGTCCATGGGAGGGCGGCAAACTTGTCCACCGTGGCGATCAGGAAGCATGGCAGCCGGCGATAGATGGGCTCGTCCACGGCAACGATCGGTAAGTTCCTGTCCCCGTGAAAAGTGCACTTGTGATTGGCGCAGTGCACCCGCAAATCGGCCGGCCGGTTTGAGTCAGGAATCAGACGGAACGAATGCCGGGTGAATTTCGTTCCGCACCACGGGCACTCCTCCAGTGGAATCGGCGACGGCTTGCGGTCGTCACGCTGAAACTGCGTGGTCTTCGTGTAGGCCGTGTAGGGGCGACGCGCGCTCCGGTCGCCACGGAAGCCCATCATGTTTGGCGTGGCGGCTTGGCCGACCCAGAGGCCAATCTCAAACGGCCAGGTACCGAGAAGGTTCTCGTTCTGCTGACGCTCCAACTCGAGCGCGCAGATCAAGCCGGCGGCACGGCTGAGCTGGTCGAGCGTCAACACTCGCAACGTGTAGCGCATCAGTATGCTGACGCCGGCTGAATCGATCGTCGGCTTGCCGCTGGCGTCTTTGCTTCTCGGGCGTCGCAACACCAACGTGAACGCCGCCAGGGCCAAGTATGCCTCGGTCTTCCCGCCGCCGGTCGGGAAGAACAGCAGGTCCACCACCTCACGGTCGCCGCAGGTGGGCTCGGCCACGCCACGGATCGTCATGAGCAGGTATGCCAACTGAAACGGCCGCCATTGGGGCGCGTCGATCTTCGACGGATCGCCATGGTCCGTGGTCTGTGCTTGTCGTTGGCGGAAGGCTGTTGCCACCGCACGGTTGGCCAGGCGGAACGCCACGAGCACTTCCTCATTCGCCAGCAGCTTGATGCCTGCCTCGATGCGCGCCGCGGCGGTTTCGGCCTCGGCCAGCATGTCGTTCGCCGTCTGCTGTCAACTGCCCGTCAGCGACGCAGACGCCGCCCGCTGGTCCCGAATCCACTCGCGGTAGTGCTCGACCAGTGGCAGGAGCTTGGCTTCTGCCTCGCCGCCGTCGGCCAGTGCGCCCAGCGGTTCCAGGCCCAGTTCAACGCCGGCAATCTGCGACGGGGCCACGCGCTCAACCTCGGCCGAGGGTATCCATGTCGTTCGGACCGTCTCGCATCTACCGTCAGTTTCGTCCCAGTCTGGCGAGACGCCATGACCCACCGCGTACTCACATACGTCACGGTACTGCAGGTCGGCCACGCGTTGGTCCCATTCGTCCTCGATCTCCCAACTACGCGGATCCGGCCGTGCGACGAAGCCTTCCTCGCAGGTCAACTCCAGGCAGCACTGGAAGGCAAACGAGCGGTATGGCCGCTTTTCGTCGGCCGGACGGTAGTTTACCAGGAACACCGAGACGGCCTTCGTGCCGTCGGGCAGGCGGTGTGTCACCGTCGTTCGGACCGTTACCACGAGCACCAGCCCACCGCTATTGGGCACAGGTACATGCACGGGCTTGTCGCTGGGCGCGGGCAGGTCGACGGTCACAACCTCGGTGTGCGGCGTGCGTCGCCACCCTCGCGGGGCTTTGTCGCTTTCTGTACCACCGCCGGTTTCTTCGGCCGGTTTCTGCTGCAGTTCGCCCGCACCTGCCTCCTGGTTCTCGGCCTGCTCAGCACTATCGGCCTGCGATTCCTGCTCGCCGCCGACAGGCTCATGGCCGCCATCCGGCGCTTGCCAGGCGTAGTCGCCCCAGCATACTTTCGCTGCGAGCTCGCTGGTGTTTGCGGGCACCAGCACGCTTACGCCCATAGAACTGGGCAGGAGGCTGCGACGATTGGAGGCTGAGGCCGCCTGGCGGTCCGGATTAGCGTCGTCATCGAGGCCGCCCGGCTCAGCCGGAGAATCGATTTCCTCTGGGCTGGTCTCGTCGAACCGCTGCGCCATTGGCGCATCAGTCGGCGTGAGAAACCCCGTCAGGTACCATCGCGTGGGCGGCTCCGGGAGCAACTCGGCAACGAAAGCATGATCGTTGTCCGGACCCACCAGGTCCAGACGCAGGGTTTCCAGCAGTTCGGACCGGACAGCCGCACTGGTCTTTGGCGTTGAAATCTCACTCATCTTCGTCCTCCTCACCAAGGTCGATCAGCGTAGGTCCGGTGTCAAGTTGTTTCTTCCTTCGGCCGCGTTTCGTTTTCTTGGCCTTCTTTTTCTCGGCAGCGGCGGCGGCTTGGCCGGTGCGGCGTTCTTCTTCGGCGCGCTGCTTGTTCAGCTCGAGCAGGAGGGCGAGGACTTCGTCGCGGGTTTCCTCGGGCCAGCGGTAGCGCCAGGGCAGGCGGCGGCGGGTCTGGGGCAGCTTGGCGGCGAAGGCCAAGGCTTCTGCGGCGGTGGGCCACCAGAGCTGCTCGGGCACGTCCTCGGGAACGTCCTCGTCCTCGGCGTCCAGGTAGTCCAGGCCGAAGCCGCAGACTGTTTCGATGTCGCCCCAGCCGTAGGCGTCCAGCACTGCCCTGTCCATCGCGTCGTGCAGCTCGCGCAACTTCAGGATATCCGCATCGCCCTCGGCCGGATCGTGGAAGCGGTTGTACGTTGCTGTCAGCCCCTCGTTGCTGCGCACCATCAACTCGGCGCGAAACTCGTAGTGCGTTTTTCCCGCCGCCTCTAGCTGCGGATCGGTCTCGATTTTCTCGGGGAACGGGAAGGATTCGAAGCAGTCCGATGGGGTATACTGAGAGCGCTCCTCCTGGGTCGATCCAAAAAAGTGGAACCAAAGCTCGTGCGCACGTGATTGTAACGCGCCGAGCCAAGCAAATGTGTTGACGACCACAACGACAAGTTGTTCCGAGAAAACGGTTGACGTCGGCAGAAAAACCGGTTGAAGGAACTGACTCACTCTCGCCAGGACCAGCGCGCGTTCCATGTGTCGGAGTGCCTCTGTCAATCCGGGTCGCACTTCAGCGTATTGCCACCAGCGCTCACGATTGGCGTCACGCTTCTGCTTGTCGCGACTGGGTTTGACTCTGTTCTCGACAACAGCGAGCAAGTCGGGGTAGTCGGCTGCGACAGGGGAAGGGTAGTCGAGCGGGACGAGCCCGCCACGAAGCCAAGCTGTACGTTCCGAGTCGCTTGCGGTGGCCCAGCTTTTGTCATTGGCCCCTGCTAGACAAGAACCGGTAACTCTGCGTAAGGGCCAATCAGCGAAATCGATGATAAACCTTTTGTGCGCGTGCACGGGGCTGTCGTTAACCTCTTCGCCCCCTATATATGGGAATATACGCTCGGCGTTGCGGCGGTCCTTTTCGACCAGCTTGTTCATCAGTGACAGAGGATTGGCGACGCCACTCGTGTCGGTGTCATCAAATGTGAAACCCATCCCCATCACGTAATAGCCGATGAAAGCTCTCCCAGAGTTCGCGCTGAGCTTCTCATCCGTGGAGAGTGAGTTCCAATAGTTCCAGACACAAGCGCCGATCGTGTTACTGACGTATTCCTCCGCCGTTAGGTCGGCCACCTTGCGCAGCACCGCGTAGATCCCGCCCTCGTTGCCGGTGCGCGCCATTTCAAACGCTGCCTTCGGACCACTGGAACCATACGCGCGGTTTAGGATGCCGATGCAGCGGCTCCAGGAGAACTCCATGTCGCCAGCTGAAACGCCATCCGGCAGGTGGAGGATTCTGGCTTCGATATGGCGATGGAAGCGGCCCATGAGAGCCACGAACTCAGGCCATTTCGTGATCAAAGCGGGGCAGGCGGAGAGGGAATTGAGTGCGGCATCGACGTCACGTGTAATCGCATCAATGGTTCGGTTGGGGTGGATTCTGGCCAGTAGTGCTTCCAGCTTGCTTGTCATGTTGGATCCTACTCGTTCGTTTCCCGGGCACCGCGGCTGAAGAGGACGGTTCATTCAGGCGCGCCCGTCCCCTCCTTAATCGCAATGGGTCGCGCCCCAGCATGCGGAAAAACGTCGAGTTCTCGGCGGAATGCACAAAGGACCGGGCGTCGGTCGCCTGAGATGCCCGTCAGCACCCGCCGTCAGGAACGAAGCGGACCTCCTTCGCCCCGTTTCCCGAAGGCGCCGAGTCAACAACCAAGGCGCGGCGATCTTTCTGCGAAAGTAGGAAGGGGGATTCGGCAGCGAGGAATTGCGTTTCCAGACCGGGGACGAACGACCCCACTTCGGCAAGCTGAATCTGGACCCAGTTCACCAACAGTTGATGGTTGATACAGTGAATACCCTTGCCCGTCACCGACTCGTCGGGGACTCCGGGGCCAAGCACGTCAGCCGACCGCAGCGCCTCAGTACCGGCCGGGGACAACGAAACCAGTTTCTCGGGGCGCCCGCGGCGACGCCCGTGGCCGCGCTGTTGGGCCAGCACCAATCCGGCATCCTGGATATCTCGCAACCGCCTGTGTACCGACTGTGCGTTCTGGGCCAACACGCAGACGAGCTGCCGTACCGTAAGCATGCGGTGCTCGGCGATCGCCGTCATGATCCGAAAGTCGCCGCGCTTCAGTCGAAAGGCCATTCGTCTGCTCCGTATCCAGCGGGCGCTCGCTCAGTACCCTATAGAGCGGATGAAACAACCGTCGTGTTTCAGCCCAATCCCGGTCCGAGACTTCGATTGTGCGCAGTTCGCTCGGCCGACCAAGCGCGCAAGGCGTTGCCACAATTAGGTTTACGTGCGCTCACGCAACGGCGCGGCCCGATCGCTCCTATGCACAGATGAGTCAGACCCAGCATCTGGTCCGGGGTAGGCGTTCGCACGCCCTGTTGTTTTGCGGAGCATGGCTCGCTAGATTGGCGATGTGGCGGCTCTTCGTCAAACGGCCACAATGCGTCGAAAGGCGCGGTTGTCTCGGCAGTTGATCTGTGTGACTGCCGGAGTTGGCAGGCGGCACCAGGGATGAGCGGCTATACGTTCGGACGAGGGGATGCGTGCGTGGATCACGCGCCGTGGTGACTGGTCTCTGCCGAATGAACGTCTTCGAGGAATTCGACAACCAGTGCAAGCGTTTCAGTTGGGCGATCCAATACGGCGGCCACTTGGCACACGCGCTCGTAGAGCAGATCGAACAGCTGGGGCTGTCGAAGCGGGAGCAGAGACGAAAAGGTCTCGGCCCACGTGGACAGATGCTCTTGCTGGCAGAGATCCGCGACCGAATCTGGGACCCTGAGAACGCCTGTGTCACGATTCTCGATCTGATTGCTGCGGTCCTCCACGAAGCGCTGGTTACCGGCGTACCAGCGCTGCGCGGAGCTCCGATCGACCCGGCAACCTGTCCCTGGTGTCACGGGAACGGGAAGGGACCGGACCTCGGCGACGTTGCCTCAGATGGACGCAAGCGGTTTTGTGACGGAGAAAGTGCACGATACGCCCTGCTTGAGATGGTCGACGTAGCACAGATTGCGGCCGATCAGGTAGAGACGTACTGTGTCGTATTGTCGCTACGTTGGTCCGTGAGCTATCGCAAGCAACTCGCGAACGACGTTGTCCGCGAGAGGCGGTTCGTCATGGGCTGCTATTCAAGGGCGACGCTCAAGTACGTTGAATCCTGGCCGCGGAGGCTCAGGGCGAGGCATCCCAATACTCGTACAGTTGACCTTCGCGATATTCGCCGCTTAGTGCGTAGTCGCCCGCGGTACGCTATTGTGAAATCTGCTCTGATCAGGCCCGCAAAGGATGCGCAGTCTTGCTGCCCCTTGACTTCGACAATGATGACCCGACGATGTTTACAGATAACTGCATTTCCCTGGACGCCTTGTGTGAGATCGATCTGGGCGAGGATTCTCCTGAAGCCCGGCATATTCAAAGCTGCGCTGCCTGCCTGTCCCTGTACCACGAGGCCATCGCCCTGTCGGAGTTGGGCGCTGAGAGAACGAGAGGGGAAAACCAAACGAACGAAGAATGGAGCCGTGTCTCGCTCGCTCCGCTACTCCAATTTGCGATCCGCATCTTTGGGGGTGCAGCAAGCGACGGTGCGATTGTCTTGGATTCGCATGTGTTGGCAAGCGGCTTGCTTGGCGCAGAAGAGCATGAACCTGTCTGCGAGGCGGTTATCATGCAGGGGCCCCTCAAGAGCGCGCGCGTCGAGATCGACGACGAATCCAGGATACTCACCGTCAGTTCACTGCCCGAGACATGTCCGTCAAGCCGACTCCGTTTGCGAGTCGGCGACCAGATAGTGAGTCCATTCTCCTGCGACAATGTGGCAGCAGTTTTTGAACTGGGATCTATCTGGCGGGAAGGCACATTCCAGCTTGATATCCTCGCCGTCGGTGAGTAGATATTCGGGCCCTGCCCTCGTTGCCCGGCCGAGCGTCATCGACGCGTGACCGGCTGAAGTGCTTCTGCTCCATACGTGCCAAGACCACGCGGCACACTTCCTTCTCAGCAAACGGCGTTTCCGTCTGCTACCGGCGCGGATTGTCATTCGGGCCAGCGGACGTCGGCGAGGGGGGCTCTCTGTGCGACCTTGCTTTTGCTCTCCTGCGGAGTCTCCGAACGGCCGACCTTCGTAGACACCATGACTTGATGGGCCACGATTTATTCCACTTTTGAGCGTACTTGGGGCGCGCTCATTACGAATTATAGGCGAACCAAGGCTCGGTCCCGGACATGGCTGCATCGGCTGCGGCTCCGGGTTGGTCTGCGCTGTCAAGCGTCTGCAGCCTGTAGCGGTATGGAGCTGGAGGGAAGTAGAGATCTGCGGAAATCAAAACTATGGGAGGTGCCTGATGCTCTGGCCCCGGCCATACAGTCAAGCCAATGAAGCCTCACCGGTCGGTCGGTCTGACCTGGATGGGCAAACAAGCGGTCCCGACGATCCAGATTTGGCAGCGGGACAAAACGAACCCGTTGGCGATTCGTCTAGCGACGAAGACAACTTCGCGCGAAATGGGGTGGTCCACAATTCGCCCCGCAGGCGCCGCACACGCAGCCGTGAACCTCAGGTGCGGGGCGCAGCCTCTACGCCAAACGCGAAGGGGAACAGTCTGACGATCATCGACGCGCTCGTCGCAATGAACGCGACGCGAAGGGTCTTTGTTCCTGCGTCCCTTGCCCGGCTGGTCTTTCTTTTTCTCCAAACGAACTACCTGGCGTGGAATCCCGATCGTCCCGAGGTGCTCGCGATTGCTCGCCACATCCTCTCCGATGCTCTGACGTCGCCGCAGTTCACTTGGCTGGCAAAACGCACGCCGACATGGACCGTCGCACACTACGGACAGCTGAAGTCCGCGATTCAGGAACGAGCCGTCGAACAGCTGTATGGCAGTGGTTCACCGAAGGAGTGCCTGCGCGCCGCCATGCGGAACGGCCACGCGGCCAAGCCCATTGCGGGCAGTATCCCTTGGGGAATCCTGGAATCCGCGTTCGATGATGTCGAGCGCAGCTCGAGTGCCGCGCATTCTGACTACGTGACCGTCGTTAACGAGGAGACCACGTGATGATCCAAATCAAACCCAGATCCGCACGCGGATAATGATTTTCCAGATGCACTATGTCGTCGAGAAGACGGTGAAGAGCCAATGCCTGAAGGAGATCATCGACTTCTGCATCCGCGAAAAGACACTCAGTCACGTGACCCTGTGGGGGCTGTCGGACAATGAGGCCCATGCCACCATGGACCTTTCGATCGATTACGATCGAACGGGAAGTCACATCAAAGTCGCAAGCGCCTATCCGGTGGGCGCCTTTTATGCACCACCGGCGGACGGAACGACTGCGAGTTCGGGTGCTCCGACCCCCTCCGAAAACGACCTGCGCCCGATTTGGTCGGAAGCAATCGACTGGTTCGTGCAGCTTCTCGAAGAGAAGAAGCTGCGTCTGCATTGGACCGTCCGTTTCCGCGACAGGGATGAGGAGATGTGTGAGAAGTTCGGGCTGGTGCCGGCCACGCACACCGACAAGACCAAGGACTGCCCGAGCCACACGATTCCCAACTCTGTCATCCCGGAGTTCATGCTCAACACGCGTTTCTCCGGCACCATGTTCCCGGAAGACAAGTGAGAATCAGCATGAGTGCACGCAGTGACTCTGAAACGCTCTTGTTGGTCCTGAACCGCATCGCCGATCGTTTCTCCGGTCGACCAGATTGGCGGCACCTGGCGGAGCGGGTTGCGACGACTCTCAGCAAGCGCGTTGACTCCGACAGCGGCACCACTTCGTCCGAGCCTCCCGGGAGTCCTGGCGGCCAATGCGTGTGCTGCGGTCGGCGTGCGGTCAGCGGCTCGCATGGTCTTTGTGATCGTTGCCAACGGCTCTACGCCCCGCATACGGCGCGCGTGATCGCTGACGAGATGGCGGGATTGGTGCAGCGGGCCGGCCCAGGAGCTGATCGACGAGTTGCTGAGCGGCGGTTTGCATCCCTCCGTGTACACGGATGCATTTGAGACGCTGGCAGCCACGGTTGATGAGGACTTGGAGGTTCTGGCCGACTTCGAGCAGGCAATCCGTTCCTCGGATCTGGGGGAGACCGTCAGGTCCGAGTTGTTCACCCAGGTCACCACGCATCAGGATCATCTGCGCGAGTTGAAAGCAGTGCTGCTCGGCGAACCGTCGCGGGCCCTTGTCACCGAACGCGAGAGACTGGAACGCATTCGCACGGACTTGCGAAGCGGGGAGGGTGACGCAGATGACAGCGACAGGGGCATCCTCGCGTGGGACGCTTCGCGCCCGGACGACGACGGGGAGTGATCGGTACGTCGGAAGGCGTATCTCTATGCGGGGGCCGATAATGTCTGGGACTCGGCTCGTGTTCAGGATCCGCGAAATACCAGACGTCAACTGCGCGCCTCTTCGGAGAGTGGCGGGCGGGGATGTGCGCGCCCACGTGAGTCGCGGATGGCAGGAGCTTCTCCGGCTTCTGAGCCAGTTCTTGCACGAATCGGTAACTGTAACGATCCTATATCTGTTTACTCCCAATCCTAACGGCACAGACCCGCAGGCTCGCCTTGAGGCCTTCCTTCTGGCGCGAGCGCATTGGAAGGATGCTCGTGCCGCCTTGTCTCTGCTCATCAAGCGACACAACCTGAGCACGTTCTACAGGTTCGAGCAGACCGACCGGCCCAGGATCTGGAGAAGAGCGCTCAACAGCGGCTACGATGTTGTGCGGCGCGTGGACGTGGTGTACCCGACGGTGCCAACGGAGCTGAATGCCGCGGTGCCGGTATGCTACTTCATTCCACGGGCCCTCGAACCGAACGAGTTGAACGACTACGGCGCCTTGGATCGCGTGCTCAGTGGTGTTGGCGAAACCGTGGTCGTGGCCATCACGGTTCAGCCAACGAGTATTGAACAGGAGCAGCGCCGATTCGCCGGATACATGGAACGGGTTTATGCGATCAACCGTCCGCGCAACGACGCCCTCGAGCCACTACGCGGGGTTGACTTCCTCGGCGCAAGCGGGGCAAGTCCGCGGTGTATCAGAGCTTCAGCTGACCAAGCATGCATTAGTAACCGGGGTTTCAGGCTCGGGGAAGACCACGCTCCTCATGGCTATCTTGATCCATCTGTATACGCGCCGCATCCCGTTCCTGGTGATTGAGCCGACGAAGACCGAGTATCGTTCGCTCAAACGTCTCAAAGGTCATCCGGACGAGGACGTTCGCGGATTGGCTCGCGAGCTACGCGTCTTTCCGGCCGCCAACGAACTCATCCCGCTGTATCGGCACAACCTGCTCGATCGGCCGGAAGGGATCTCGGTGAATGAGCGCATCGGCGATGTCATGCATGTCTTTGACGGAGCTCTTCCGCTGGGCGGTTCGCTGCCGGCGATCCTCGCGGAAGCACTCGAGCTGTGCTTCGAGGAGGCAGTGAAGCGTGGGCGCCCACCACTTCTGGCAGATCTGGCCGCTGCCGCCGTGCGAATCCTGGCAGGCCGAGGATATGGGGCAGAGGTCTTCGGCAACCTGCAACGGCGCAATTCAATCCCGGATCAGCACGCTGACGCGG
The DNA here is from genome assembly GCA_023128695.1 of Phycisphaerae bacterium. Lineage (GTDB taxonomy): Bacteria > Planctomycetota > Phycisphaerae > UBA1845 > Fen-1342 > JAGMDK01. The sequence goes on along the minus strand of JAGMDK010000356.1, from coordinate 1,268 downwards.
CGAAGCACCGGCCTCGTCTTCCAAAGCTATCGCAACGTGCCTACTGTTGATGAGCTTCTAAAGAACTTCTCGATTATCGAGTGGGATAGGCTTCCAGCCTGTCTCTTGCCTGGCTCTCGACTTCGTGTGGCGACAGGTGGAAGTCCTGCGGCTCGTTGCCGATGCGGCAGGACCTTCTGCGAGAACCGGATGACGAACAGGCATCCGAGCTGGAACAGGTTGATCGGCTTCTCACCATTGTTAGAAGCCGCGTGTGCCTGCGGAGCAGGCGGAGGGTTCAGGGTTCGGGACGTAGGGTTCAGCGTTCAGGGTGGGGCGGGCGTTTCGCCCGCCGGTGTGCCACTGCGGCGCCTGCCCTGAGCGCAGCCGAAGGGTCAGCAGTGCTCTGGGTGGAACCGTCACCTCGCGAACGCACTGCTCAAGAGCAGTGGTACACCGTCAGTGCCACCCGCCGTGAGTATATTGCTGTTTTCGGGGTGATCGGATCGCCCGGATTATTCCGATGACGGACTATCCTGCGTCGAGGATTCTAAGAGCTTACGGACGAGGGAAAGGGCGTCGGCCTGGAAGCGTTGAGATCCCAGCCCTCTCAGCAGCCCACCCAGCCACACCGCTAGGCCGACTACCCCGAGTAGCCTACATACTACAGAGAAGGAAAGGGAGAGTTCCGGTTCCGATGGCCCGTCTGCCAAGTGCATGAGACCACCGATTATCATCCCAAGACACCCGATTGCCCCAACGCCTCCCAAAACCCTCGAAGCAGCGTCTGGGAAAACATGGGGCCTTTTTTTTCGGTGAGTCTTCCCTACTTGCGAGTCGCCTCGCCTCGTCGCGGCATCCAAGATCTTCTGCTCTCGTTCGGTCAACTCCATCGCACGTGTGTCCTCCACGCAAGTTACGTAGGGTCCGCTGTGAGTTTGGGAATAAATGGGTAACATCTCCCGAACTACCCCCATTACCAGTACTGGAAACGAGGTCGATTTCGATCATTGAGAGAAAAATTCCCAAACTCTGTGCGCACCACCAGTTCCGTAGGCCACCAGCTTGAAGTCGGCCGCGCACCTCAGTGAGGTAGCCTCCGTGTCTCGGTGAGGCACGGTCCGTACCTCGGTGAGGTCGGGATCGAGTAAGCACGGTATCGGGACCGAGTATAGGCAGCCTACGCGGTCCCGACACCTGTTGAGGTCGGCGCCGACTCCCAGCTTGGGTGCGGGCGCCTGCGCCAAGTAAGGCGCGGGAGTCGATCTCAGCTTGGAAACGGTTTTTCC
>JAGMDK010000355.1 GCA_023128695.1 Phycisphaerae bacterium | reverse complement strand
CGAGACCTTCCAGCCCTACGCTCGGGATGAGAACGGCGCGCGGCCGTGGGTCATCCCCGGAACCCGCGGCCTGCAACACCGCATCGGCGGCCTTGAGAAGGAAGATATCACCGGGAACGTCTGCACCATCCCCGAAAACCACCAGCGCATGACAGACCTGCGCGCCCAAAAGGTCGCCAACGTCAGTCAGGAAGTGCCGGATCAGGAGATCTTCGGCGACGAAAGCGGCGAACTGCTGGTCGTTTCGTGGGGGGGAACATTCGGCGCGGTTCGCACCGCGATCGAGACCGCTCGGGCGGGTGGCCGGGACGTCTCGCACGTCCACCTCCGCTGGCTCAACCCGATGCCCGCGAACCTGGGCGACATCCTCAAGCGTTTCCGCCGGGTCCTGGTATGCGAATTGAACATGGGGCAACTGCAAATGCTGCTGCGGGCCCGCTACCTGGTAGATGCCCAGGGGCTGCACAAAGTGCAGGGCCGCCCGTTCCAGGTCAGGGAAATCCTTAACAAGCTCGACGTACTATTCGGAGGCGACGCGCCGTGACTGCTGCATCCGCGAAATCTTCCGGACTCACCGCCAAGGACTTCAAGACCGACCAGCAGGTGAAGTGGTGCCCGGGTTGCGGCGACCACTCGGCCCTGATCCAGCTTCAGAAGGTGCTGGCCTCGCTGGGGGTCAAGAAAGAAAACACAGTCTGTGTATCCGGCATCGGCTGTTCGAGCCGCTTCCCCTACTACCTGGACACCTACGGCTTCCATGGCATCCACGGCCGGGCCCTGCCCATCGCCACCGGCGTCAAGTGTGCCAACCCCGACCTGGATGTCTGGGTCATCACCGGCGACGGCGATGCCTTGAGCATCGGCGGCAATCACTTCCTCCACGCGATCCGCCGCAATGTCGGTCTCAAGGTTATCCTGCTCAACAACCGCATCTACGGCTTGACCAAGGGACAGTATTCGCCGACGAGCGAGTTCGGGACGCGGACGAAGTCGTCGCCGATGGGGGCGATCGATCATCCGATACACCCGATTTCGGTGGCGATCGGGTCCGAGATCACCTTCGTCGCCCGCTCGGTCGATAACGACGTGCAGCACCTGCAATACGTCCTTCGGCGAGCCGCCGCGCACAAAGGGACGGCGTTCGTCGAGATTTACCAGAATTGCCAGGTATACAACGCCGGCGCGTTCAGCTACCTCACCGATCGTCAGACGAAGAGTGAACACGTCGTTTACCTGGAGCACGCCAAGCCGCTGATTTTTGGGAAGAAACGGGACAAGGGCATCCGTCTCCGCGGTGAACTGCCGGAGGTCGTCGAATTGAACAAGGTCTCCGAGGACGAGCTGGTCATTCACGACGAAAAGACGGCGGACCCTTCCATGGCGTTCCGCCTGGCACGGATGCACCATCCGGAGCACCCCGTTCCGCTCGGCGTCTTCCTGGCTTGCGAAAAAGCGACCTATGAAGACCTGCTCATGGGGCAAATAGAAACGGCGCGCGAGAAGAAGGGCATCGGCCGGCTCGAGCAACTCTTCAGAGCCGGCGATATCTGGGAAGTCCAGGCGGAACCCGCCCCGGACGAAGAGCCGATCGAAACGAGTGCTTCGTAACACCCCCTACTGAAGAGCCGCGGGCCTGAAGCCCGCGCGGTGCCCCGAAAGAAACTGAAGAGCCGCGGGCCTGAAGCCCGCGCGGTGCTCCGAAAGACAAGATCGTTCGGAATTGCGAACGGGGTGTGCCACTGCTCTTGAGCAGTGTTGCGTAACGATCTCGGTGCACACGATGGGTGGCACGGCCGTGTCGGCCGTGAATACCCGCGACTTGTACACGGCTGACACAGCCGTGCCACCCATCAAGCGATGCGTGACGGAGCACTAGCCTTCGCCGCCGAGCCGGGCGTCGACCGCCGCCTTGTAATCGCGCTTGTGCTTGGCGCCGAGCATCTGCTCAACTGGCCGTCCGTTTTCAAACAGGAACACCATGGGAATGCTCTGGATGCCGTACTTGCCGGCCAGGGCCGCGGCCTCGTCCACGTTCACCTTGCCGACCTTGATCTTGCCCTGGTACTCCGCGGCCAACTCGTCAAGGGCCGGTCCCACCATGTGACACGGCCCACACCATGGGGCCCAGAAATCCACCAGTACCGGGATATCGGCTTGGAGGACCTCGGCGTCGAAATTACTCTCATCAAACGTCTGGGTGTGTTTGCCGGCCATCGTGGACTCCGTTTCAGATGGATTCAAAGCCTGGGAAGCGCTTATCAGTTTCGGCTCGATTCTAGTCCCGCCCCGCTGAATGTCAACGCGGACGGCGGCTCTCGGTTGAGATCGAGCGGGTGTCAAAGATGTGGGTGGTGGCGGGCGTCCCCGCCCGCCAATTGGATGTTTGAGCGGGCAGGGACGCCCGCTCCACCGACTCAATTCCTACGAGTCCAACAGCCACCGTCGGAGCGGGTCGGCGTGCTCCTCCACTGCCAACAGCACCGGCCACAGACATGGGGCCGCCACGATGTACGCGATATGCGTCCCGGTGACGAGGTCGTACGCCACCGAGCCGCGCGGGTGACGCCAGAGCTGAAAGCGGCCGAGCCACCCCGGCCAAGGTCCCCGCGTCGGCGGCGGCCGGTCGGCGTCGGCGGCCCGGATCGCCAGGAAGGCGTAGCTCAATCGTCGCCACACCGTAAACGCACAAGATATCGCCAGTTGCCACAGCACCGCCGGCACATGCCCGCTGAGGCAGCCGATGAGGACCGCGGCGAAGCGCTCGCCGCGCAGCCAGTAGCCGACGGAACAGTCCGCGATCACGTTCTCGGCGCGGGCCTTGAGATAGCTGATCAAAACGGCGTTGCACAAGGCAAACACTGCCAGAAGCTGATACGTGATACTCGGCTGGTCGAGCAAGGCGAAGTGTAGGAAGCAGCCGATGCAGAGCGCCATGTCGCTGAAGCGGTCGACCGATGAATCGAGCAGCGCCCCGGAGCGTGACGATAGGTGGGCCAGCCGCGCCACCGCCCCGTCGAGCATGTCACACGCCCCGGCCAGCAGCAGAAAGACCGCCGCCAGCACCGGCCACCACCCCACCGGGCCCTCGTGAACGACGAAGTAGGGCACCTGCTGCGAGGCCCCCCGCGCCAGACAGTAACCCGCGACGCAAGTGAACAGAAACCCGACCACCGTGATCCGGTTCGGCGTGGCACCGAGACGTACCAACACTTGGGCCACCCCATCCCGGGCCGCGGCGATCGCCGAGCCGATGGACTTGCTGGCGCCGGCCGCCTCGCCGGAGTCCCGCCAGGCCCGGAAGTCCTTGGTCTCTGGCGGGTTTTCCGCCGAAGTGTCGCTCTCCTCCGGCATGTGTTGGGGCACGGTCGGCTGCATCCCCTGTTCTATAGCCTTTTATTGAGTTGTTGGGAACCCGGTGTACAAGTCATGGTCAAGCTGGTGCTCTGTCAGCCGTCAATTGACGGTCTGGTGTGCCACTGCTCTTGAGCAGTGTTTCTTTTCGCTGGTGCGAGAATCCTTTCTCGCACCCATCCATCGTTGCGGGATTCCTTTCCCGCCGCGTGCAGGAATGGATTCTTGCCCGCGCGGGGACGAGATAGGAATCTCGTCCCAGCAGTGATAGGGGGGAGGGCGAAGCTCCTGCTGAGCCGCGCTCCGTAAGAGGGGAGGGCGAAGCTCCTGCTGAGCCGCGGCGTTCCTGGCTCGGCAGGAGCCTCGCCCTCCCTTTCGGCAGGCGCTCCTGGCTCGGCAGGAGCCTCGCCCTCCCTTTCGGCAGGAGCTTCGCTCGCCCTCATAGCGCGCTCCCCCGCCACTATTCTTGCGGCGGTTCCTCAGGCGGCTGCTCGGTACGCGGTGTCTCGTCCGGGGGCGTTTCCGATTCCGGTGGCGTCGCGGGAGCCGCGGGGGCCGAAGACGCCGGCTCTATCGTCGGCAGCAACTCCTTGTCCGGCTCCTCCTCGTAGTACACCTCTTCCCAGTCGGTCGCGTCCACGTCCCGCCGCAGCAGGAAGTACATCTGCGTGCTGCCGCAGAAGAAGAAGCTGACGACGAAGGCCCCGACCAAAGCCACCACCAAGTGTACCCAGCACCAGATGAAGACCAAAGCGATCGTTTCGGCGCCGTCCAGCGGGGCGGTGTGGAATGTGCCCCAGAACGGCACGTCGCCGGTCGACGGCAGAATCGAAATATCCGACCAGGCCGGCATACGCCAGATACCATCGAGCTTACCGACGCTGTCGAGGGTGGAGTTTCCGTCCCAGTTCATGGTGAGCTTGGTGCAGGTGTGCGTCAGCTTGAGCGTGAACATTGTCACCAACCGCACCAGCACAAACGACAGCGCCCCAAAGACCAGTAGCACCAGCGAGTAGAACCCGACGTGCCAGAAGCGGGTCCCCAGGTAGCTGAACGCCCGCGAGAGGCCGTCGCCGCCGTCCGAACCCTCGACCGCGATGGTCGGCCACATCAGGTGGAAGCCGAGCACGGTCGCCAGGAGGATGACCGCCATCGCGATGCCGCCCAGCAGTGCCAGGAAACAGAATATCCCGGCCAGAATCTCGCCGACATACGGGATCGCACCGACCAGCCCCCCTATCAGCAGGAACACGCCAATCACGATGAAAACAATGACCGGCAGGAGCGGAGCGATCAGGAAGCCGCCGTATTTCTCTTTCGCGAACCGGAGCAAAGCCCCCCAGCCGACGCTCTCGCCCCGCGCCGACTGCACGGCGGCGCCGCGGCATAGCGCCCCACCGAAGAAGCTGAAAACCAACAGCATCCAGACGCCGAGCAGCAAGGCGTATACCCCATGCCGCGTGACGAGCCAGATGACGCCGTGGCAGGCCGAGCAGATGCTGCCGGCCATGGCGGGCTCGGCGTCGAAGGCGCTGCCCGAAAAGCCCAGACGTCCGGCACACACGCCCTGGATCGCCGCCGCGAAGCAATGCGACTCATATTGCAGCAGGCTCCAGAACGGCCCGCGGGGGCCGCCGATCGGCCCGCGGGGATTGAGCCGCTCATAGCGGAAAAGCTGCATTTGCCGGGTGACGGTTGCCATCAGGGCGCTTTGCGCGTCGGATCGCTGTGGGGTTGGATAATCCGGATCGTATTGAAGGAATTTCCTGATTACATCCGCTATGTCGGACCTGAAGGGGAGCGCATGGTGTCGATCTTCGGTAAGCGGCCTCCGCAACAGGTCCGCGAGCAGGGTCACGTGCGTGCGTTGCTTTTCTTTCCCCCCCTCGGACAGTTCTTGGTTATTATCGATAGCCTCCAACCCCGCGGCGAGCCGCTCGCTGATCAGATTGCGGGCCTCCTCCATGGCCTTCCTCTGCTCATCATCGATCAGTAATACTCGCAGCGAGGACGACGCCAGTTTCGTCAAGGCGTCTTTCTCGTTCTCCGCGACCCCCTCGTGGATTAGAGTCTGAACCGCCAATTGCTGTCGCGCGACATGCGCCCGGCGACACCATTTGAAGTACTGTTTGGGGCTCAACGTAGCGAAGGCATCGATTTCGGTCTGTGAGCTATTGTCGTCCGCGATGATCGCCACGTTGCCGCGTTGGCCCCAGACGGCGTCCAGAAAGCACCCCCCGAGGCACGTGAGGATCACGCACGTCAGCGCCAGGATCATCCGTTTGAAATCCAGCGCCAGCCATAGCGTTTGGAACAACCGCACGAAGGGAAACGCCTGCGACCAGTCGATCTTGCGAAGCTCGGCCCCATTGTCCGCCATGTCTGTCTCCACTCGCTTTTTAGCGACCGTTTACCGTGCTGCTCCGCTCGACCGTTGCGAGTGAGGCCGGGCGGACCAACGAGCATATAAACACATCCGTCCGCATTATAGGAAACCCGCCGCCGCGAACAAGCGGGAAGAGAGGCCTGTTGAGAGAGGTGTGAAGAGGATTCTCGTACGTGAGAAGTCGTGTAGCGTCCGGGCTCTGTCCCGGACGTCGTGGCGGGAGAGGTTTTCTCCGTATTCTACGTCCGGGACAGAGCCCGGACGCTACCTTTTCGGCCGAAGCCGACTTTTGCGGCGGACTCCATAAGGGGGGAAGGTGATAAGGGGGGAAAGTGATGGCCGGGAAAAGGAAGACGGAGGGCGCTTAAATACGTCATTCCG
>JAGMDK010000354.1 GCA_023128695.1 Phycisphaerae bacterium | reverse complement strand
GCGGCAGTGCCATTCGGGACAGTCATCTATTTCTGGTTTAAATAGGGACGGTTTAAATTGGGTCGGTTTAAATTGGGTCAGTCGCCGATTTCTGACGATACTTCGTTCGACACCTTCACTGTGCGTGATCTCGCCGGGCCGTATAAGATCGCTGGGCGCTATTCCTGCGCCGCCGGGGACGGCCACGTCGATTCCAGTGACCGCAACGTCCTCGAATGCTCCGGCTTCGCCAAGCATAACGGCATGATCCGCCGGGGGTTCCGCGGCGAGAAGTACGTCGCCACGTTCAAGTTCAAACGCGACACCAACACCAACTCCGGCTTCGTCGTCCGCACTGACGCTTGGGCATGGCACCCGGCCTCCATGCTCAGCTAATACCACCCTTCAGGCGCGACGATAACAGATACGGGGCCGGAGCCGAACAGGATCGCTCCGCAGAGCCGGCGTGGCGGCCACCGCGCTGGCGCTGGCGGAGAGACTCAACTTCTCACCCCGAGAGCTGCACCTGATGCGTGCCGCGGGCCACCTCCACAACCTTGGCAAGCTCTCGGTGCCAACCAGCATCCTGGACACCATCGGGGGCAGGCCGCAAATCCGCGAGTGGGCCGCTTTCCATCACGAACGCCTGGATGGCGCGGTTTGGCGGGAGGCGTGGTGATTCATCATTCCGCCCCGCGGACATCTGAGGTTGTCCGTCAAGATGTCGGGGACCTGGTTTTTGACAGGTTGCAGCCCTTCGCATGGGTTCGGTCAGTGCACTCATGAACAGGGCTCCGCCAGGGGGGAATTCCGCCGACGAAGGGCCTCCTGATAAACGGACTCCTCATACGGCCGGCGTACTCGTGGAACGTTTGCCGCAGAAACTTGGGACAGGCCAAGCGGCGACGTATCCTCCCTGCCACGCGAACCCGCGCATCGTCGGAAACGCCGCGTGCAGGCAGCGCCAGGAACACCTCCCGCGCCCCTGCGGGGCGGGCTGGCGGCACCCTGCCGATTTCGTCCTGCACCCCATTACCTCGATCCTCCCGTAAACGCCCGCTGAAAGCCGGCGAAGTCCTTCAGGTCCACATCCGCGTCCGCGTCGAAGTCGAAGACGTCCAGGCAGTCCTGCGAGGGGATGACGAACCCCGGCGAGCCCCACGGGCCGCTCATGCAGGCCGGGAACTCGGCGAAGTCGTCGATGTCCACGTCGTTGTCGTTGTCCCAGTCGCCAGGATGCGCCGGCGGCTGATTCGTCACCAGCGCCGAGCGCACGTTGTTGTCCTCGTCGAACTCGTCGATGGCGTCGGCCTCATCGGCGATGGCAAACACCTCAGCCGAGCCGCCGGGGAACGGTGCGGCGTCTTCCCAGACCCAGGAGATGTCGAAGAACGCGCCAGGCACGATCGTGTCCGTGATCGTGAAGGCCTGGAGCAACTCGCCGTCTTCGGCGTCGCGGCGCAGCGTTACGTCTACATCCGACACGGCCAGGCCGGACGCGTTGAGCGCGCGGATCGTCAGGATCCGGTCAGCCGGACCCGCGTTCTGCACCAGGATCGACTCGATGGTCACGTCCGGCTTCATCACGCCGGGCAGGATGGCCGTGTTGTTGTTGCGGTCGCGGTCTTCCTGCACCAAGTCGGGGTCGACCACGACGTAGATGTCGTGCGAGTCGACCGAACCGGGCACCAGCCACTCAACGCTGACCTCAACCTCATCACCGCCTACCAACGGGCCACCGTAGGTCGTGACGTCGATCAACGTGCCGGTCCCGCCCGGGTCGCCGTCGTAGAACGCCACGTCCAGGTCAACCGCCGGCACGTCGCCGAGGTTTTTGACCGTGGCCGTGATCGTCGCCGTCTCGCCCGCCACCGGGTTCGGCGGATCGAGCGTCACGTCTTCATCACTGGCCGCCAGGTCGCCGCTGATGATGTGCCGCAGCAAGTATAGGCTGGCCTCGCCGGTGTCTGCTATCTCCGCCTCCACTTCCACGTCCCCGACCATGATGATCTCGGTCTCGTAGACCGTCTCGACCTTGTTGTAGGCCACAACCAAGTCGCCAGTCTCGTCGAACGCGCACGACATGCTCCGTTCTTCGCTGTCGTCGCTGGTCAGGAGCATCCGCTTGGTCCACGCCTGGAGAACCGGGTCATACAACGCGGTCCACATGTCAATTAAGGCATCGCTGGCTGTCTCCCACACTAGCCCGAGTTGGCCATCCATCCCACGCGCCAGGCGCAGGTACGACTTGCCGGGTGTCACGCCGTTGACGCTCGCGACGATCGTGTGTCGGTCGGTCAAGGTCAGGTCCGTGGCCGCTTCGATCTCGCCGCCGCTCCACCAGACCAGCAGTGGCGTGCCCGTGGCGTCGTAGGCCACCTGCGGGTTCGTGTCCTCGATGGTGTCATTGGTCAGCCGCAGGACCGGACCCCAGCTTCCGCCGGAGTACTCGATCGCGTACAACTCGCGATCCTCGAGCGTGTCCTGATCGTCGTCCGTGTCGCCGATGAACAGCAGCACGGCCCCGGTGCCATCATAGGCCAGCGCGCTCTTGACGATCGAGGACACATCCAGTGCGACGTCCGCCGGCACTGACCAGTCGACGCCATCGTAGATAGCGTAATGGATGTCGTTGGGGTAGTTCGGGTCGCCGATCTCTTCGTTGGCCGCATTGCTGACCCAGGTGAGCATGGCGGTACCATCCGACGCCGTCGCAATCCGCGGGCTGCGGTCCATGTGGCCGTTGCTGGTCAGTATCGTCTGCGCGGTCCAGGTCCCCAGCGCGGCGTCGTAGAGGCTGACCGCGATCTCCAGCTTGGCTTTGGCCTCCTCCAGCTTGCAGTCGACCAGGCATTCCTGGTAGTTGGGATCGCCGATGCACTCGTCGATACACGGATCGCCGGGCTCGCCGGGCTCTATCAGCACCTCGCTGACGTTCTCCCATGCGAGGATCGCATCGCCATTCGGCAGTGCCGCGATGCGCGGATGGAAATCGGCCGTCCCATCGTCGGCTACCGCCACCGGCTCGCTCCACAACTCGGTCGCCGCGTCGTACTTGGAGAAGATGACTTCGGTCCGGTTGACCGGCGTGCGGTTCGGATCGTCATAGACCCACGCCAGCAGCAGGTCGTCTCCCGAAGCTGCCAGATCGGGCTCCGACCAGGGGAACACGTTGAGTTGTAGCGGTATCTCGACGGTCACCTCGTCCCGCGAACCGCGCGTGTCATACAGGTTGGCGACGAAGACGGCGTAGTGACCCTTGCCCAGGTAGTCTCGATCCATGATCCGGGCGGTCCAGCGCTCTTCGCCCCACTTCTGCGAATCCCAGCGCCCACCGCAGAAGTCATGCGTCCAGGTGCTGCTCAGATCGAAAACCTCTACGAAGAGCAGGTGCGCTCGCGCACCGGCTTTCACCCACAGGCCAAAGCGGTCCAGGCAACCCCAGCAAGGGCTGTCTTCCGGCGGACAGACGAAGTAGAAGTGCAGGCCACCGTTTACGTACCCCTCGATGCTGGCCAGGTCCGACAGGCCCGCCCCCACGCCGCCGCCGATCCACGGCTTCACATGCCCCGTGAAGTGATACTCGGCCTGCGATGGCCCGGTCCAGTAGTCGGCCATCAGGCCAAGGCCGAAGGTGATCCCACCCTCGCCGAAAGCGTAGATCGGCGGCGCCGGCCACAGAAGATACGGCGGCGTCTCCGCTTTGGCGTCGAGGGATATCTCCAACGCGCTTTTGACGTGTTCCCATACGCCGGTCTGCTGGTTGAAGCGGAACGCCCAGGTGCCACTGAACTCGGGCTTGAACTCCAAAAGGCCGATCTGCGTCTCCGGCATCATCCAATCGGGCGTCGAAAGCGTGCCCTCTACGGTCCCGTCACCCTTGAGTGACCCTGAGAACATGCCCGTTGTCTTCAGCGTAACGTCGTTCAGCGAGAAGAACGGAATGTCGTCCGGGATGTCCTCCGCGGCGGCGCCTTCGTCGATCGGCTCGACCGGGCACGAGCCTTCCGGTACGTCGTACGTGAGTGTCTCGCCGCCAAAGTTCGGCCGCAGCGCATTGACCGGAATCGCCAGCGGCGGGGCAACGACCTTGAAGTTCACCGGATACGGCAGTGATTCCGTGCTGTCGGCTGCCACCGCCGTCACCTTCAGCGTGCCACCTTCGCCGAAGTCGGTGCCCATGTTGAACGTGTGGCTGCAAGTGTCTTCCGTACAGGCCTCTTCAATCGGGTTGCCCGGATCGGTCGAGATGGTCCAGCGCACATAGTCCGGCGTGTGGCTGCCCCAGTCGATCGTGGCGGTCAAGGTCTCGGTCAGGTTGACGCCGTCGAGGTAGTAGACGTGCTTGCCCGGGCCGCAGTATTGGCCGCGGACGTCCACGACGCCGAAGCCCATGTCCGGCGTCAGCAGGATGTCCACGTTGGTGAACGAGTCCTCGCGGATCTGCACGTTCTGCGTCACGGCGTAGTAGCCGGCGGCGCTCACGTCGATCGTCGCCTCCCCGGCGGGAACCTCGCTGAAGAAGAACTGCCCGTACTCATCCGTCTGCACCGGCGGCTCGCCGTTGACGCTCACGTCCGCCCCGACGATCTCATCCCCGCTCATCTGATCCCGCACCGTGCCCATCAAATCCCCCGGCCCGGCCGCGACGATCGAGAATACGTTCGAGTCGGCGTAGTGCTCGGCGCCAGCGAGTATTCGTACCTTGAAGTTCTCGCCGCTGGTGCCGGCGATATCAATCATCGGGTTCCAGACAACGTGCTTATGCTCGCCCGGCACCACACCGTCGCCGACATCCCCCGACTGTGCAAGCTCGGACGGTGTGATCCCCCATGAAGCGCCCCCGTCGTCGCTGACCTGCAACGTGATCAGGTACGATTCGCCTTCACCTTCCAAAGTGTACTCAATGTCAACAAACTTAGTTGCGTCAGACCGCTGGGCCGCTGACACCTCGTCAACGATTGGGAACACGGAGCCCGTCCTGATGTAGTCGACGAGGAAAACGGCTGGGCCTCCCACAGAGTACACACAGATTTCGTCACACGCCGCGGGGCCACTTACCGAGATCAGCTGCCACTCATCGGAAGGACCAACGAGCTGGCTCCACCAAGAGTGTCCATGGTGTGCGTAGTCATAGCAGACCATTATACCTACTTGGCCACTTGTGATTTTGACGCGCGCACTGACCGTCTGTGAGCCAATAGGATACATGCGGTATATCCCTCCCCACGACTGGTTAGCACTCGCTTGGACTGAAGCGCTCCCTGTATAACTGTCGGTGTAGACGATCTGCGCCGTGCCTTTCACAGGGCCCCACCCGTCCATGGACCCTTCGAAATCCCCAATAACTGCCGCATACGCGTTCCACCCTGAAACGAGTATCAGCAGAGCGGCAATTGTGACACGGCGCAGCACTCGAATGGGGCCATGGCCCACGCTTGCGTGGCCGTGTCGTCCCTTCGCTACTTCTCCATGCTCACGACAAGCGTGAGCATGCCACGCAGGCGCCATTGCTGTCCGTCGTGATGGCGTGCTTCGAGCAACCCAAATCATCTTTGATCGCCTCCATCTTAGAGCTATCAGCCCTCAGCTATCAGCCGTCAGCTTTCAGCTCTCAGCTCTCAGCTCTCAGCCGTCGGCAAGCTTGTCTGTCTGGGGCTCGCCGTGGGAGAATGGTTCGCCGCGCTACGGCGTCCCCTCGGGACGGACGGGGCGCTTGCCTGATTCGATTTCCTGCTGGCGGCGGCGCAACTGCTCCGTCTGGTTCCGCCAGTATTCCAACTCCTGCTGCGGCGTCATCCCGGCGATGGCCTGCTGAACCCTGGCGGCGCCGCGTCTCTTCATCTCCACGCAATCAAACGTCTTGGTCTTCATACTCGATCACCTCCTGCGGCGAATGAATTCCCAAGCCTGGAAAGCCCTTCAACGTGTTGACGGCATTGTAGAGAGTGATTTTTCGGTAATGAACGATGTGCCTGAAGTTCCAGCTTACGATCAGAGCGCAGCCGGAGACCGTGGCCAAGGCCACGTGCAGCGCGTCGTCCGCCGACTCGCGCGTGACGATGCCCGCGTCCAGATAGGCCTGCCGCAGCGCGACCGCGTCGTCCGAGACTTCCACGATTCGCGCGACTCTCAGCATGTCGTCGAAAAAAGCCTTGACTTCACCCGGTGCGGGTTCGATCTCCGCCTGAACGATGGCAGAGGAAACCAGCTCAAAGCGGCCCAGACGAACCTGTTCAAAGAACCGGGTGCTGGCTTCTTGGAACTCCTCGTCGAAAACGCCGCCGAAGACCGACGTATCCGCGTAGACTCGCACCGGCTTCACTTCCATTGCCGCGACTTCCTCTCAAAAACGGGCTGTGGGCTCCGCCGACGTTGCCTGTATAAGACCTCGGACGGGTGGCCCAGGTTCTCCGAACCTGTGGTCTCGATTCGATTCCGGTCCATCATCCACTTCACCATGACACCAGTCTAACCAATCGTCACCCCAGGATCAAAGATCCTGGGCCACCCTCCCAGGGCCAGCCGCAGATTCTCGTCCGCATCGAATCGTTCGCGTGTAATCCCCGCCACCTTGGCCGCGGCCAGCCTGGCGGTATCGAGCATGTGGCCGACGTAGACCAAATCATCCTTGGGCATACTGCACCTCAGCCTCGGCCAGAACCCGCGCGCGCAGACGCCGATTCAAGTATTTCTCGTTGACCAGATCGATCTTGCGGCCGCCGAGAAGCTGTGAAAGCCCTTCCTCGACGTCGATGATGTCCAAGCCGACCACGTGCCCCGGCTCGAATTGGATGAGCACGTCCACGTCACTGTCCGGGCGGAAGTCGTCGCGCAGCACGGAGCCGAACAGGGCCAGCTTGCGGATATGATGACGCCGACAGAAATCCGCCAGACGGTCTCTTGGTACCTGGACAGATTGTCGTTTCATGTTGCGTTCTCCTGGCCTCATTATACAGTCTGGCGCCAGGTGCTCCCGACATCTCCGGGGCCGGCTGATCCTCCGCCGGCTTCCAACCGGTCGGCAACCCCAGACCCGGCGGGCCAGTTTTTGCCCTCACGGCTCAGGGACTGTCGATGGAGACCCGCAACTGGTCATAAACACGCTGGGCCGCCGCGACGGCTTCGCGACCGTCACTCTCCGATGGCTCCTCACCGGCACCCGGATACCTGAGCAGGACCGCATAGGGCGTCAGTAAACGGCAATCGGACTCCAACATCTCCAGCGGTCCGCCCGCGGCGACGGCCTCGGCAAGTAGCGCTATCAAATCATGAGTTCGGCTCAGACGCTGGCCGCGCGAGGCCAGAAATGCCTTCAGCATCTTCTCCGCCGCCTGCTGGGCGTGAAAGCAGACCGTGTCCCAGGGAACCCGCTCAGCAGCGAGGTTGTTGCGGATGTTCAGCAGGTCGTTTTCGGCCTTGGCGAGCCAGGTTGCCGGATCGTCAGGATTGCTCATACAACACCCTGCCTTCCGACTCAATCACCCGGATCAGCGAGTTTCGATACTGCCGCTGCTCCTGAACCTCCTGCGGCGTGTAGACAACCAGGTCCATGGCCCAGCGGCGCAGGCCGAAGAGAGCATCGATCATCCGCACACGCTGCGCCGGTGGGTCGGTGGTTTCCACCTCCACCATGAGGTCCAGGTCACTGTCGGCGCGAGCACCGCCCGCAGCGCGGCTGCCGAACATCACAATCCGCCGAGGGTGGAAAGCCTCCACGATCTTGCGAACAATCTCGTCGATCGGCGGGTCAGTCATGATGCTCGCTCTTTTCGCAGCTTCCGGACCAATTGTTCAGGCGGCACTGTCATACAGCACCTTGCCTTCCTGCCACGCCGGCCGGGCGATCGTGCCCGGTATGTGGCAATCTATCTCGAACTCCTCCGGCGTCAGGACGACGATATCTCGGGCGATGCCAAGGCCCTTGAGCGCCCGGTCCATCGCCACCATCAATTCCCGCCGGCTGCCGCTTACCGGACAGATGATCAGCAGATCAACATCGCTGCGAGCGTCCGCCGTGCCCCGGGCCTGCGAGCCGAAGAGGATGATTCGACCCGGGTAATCGGGGGACACCAGGTAATCGGGGGGTAATCGGGGGACACCATACCTATTTCGGTAATCGGGGGACACCATACCTGGTAATCGGGGGACACCATACCTATTTCGCCTAGTAATCGGCGGGTGGCATGGTCCACGCTTGCGTGGCCATGTTGTCCCTCGGTAATCGGGGGACACCATACCTATTTCGCCTAGTAATCGGCGGGTGGCATGGTCCACGCTTGCGTGGCCATGTTGTCCCTCGGCACATTCTCCATGCTCACGCGAGCGTGAGGCATGCCACGCGTCGCGGACGCCGCGAGTCATGACCGTTGGCCTCCTTCGGGACGAACGACAATGTTCGTCCAGCTATCAGTTATCAGCTCTCAACCGTCAGCTTTCAGCCTTTAGCCGGAGGACGGCGGGCGTTGTTCCGCTTCTCCAGCGGCGCCGCGGATGCGGACACTGTGCTCGTCCACGACCCAGAGGTGTCCGGCC
>JAGMDK010000353.1 GCA_023128695.1 Phycisphaerae bacterium | reverse complement strand
GTCGCTTACGCTCGCGGTTCTGATTGGGGGGCGTCGCCACGCATTCCAGTATCGCAACACCTCGCAGATTCTGTCACGGACCCGCCAAACAAGTGTTCACGCGGCGGGCCGTGCTTTCAGATACGCTGCCGGTTATTACGGACAGGTCGTGTTCATCAGGGCCACGAACGGGTCGATGTCGCGCCAATTGGCGGTGCCGTCGGCGTTCGCGTCGTTGTTGGCGAACGGGCAGGTCGGGCTGCCGGGGAGGAACATCGCGGCCCAGGCGGCGTAGTTGTCGTTCTGGGCGGCGACGAAATAGTCGATGTCACGCCAGTTGATCTGACCGTCGCAGTTGGCGTCGCCGGGGCAGGTCTCGCATTCATCGGGCACGCCGTTGCTGTTGGTGTCAGCACTGGTGCCGGCCGCGATGTCGCACTCGTCGGGCACGCCGTTGGTGTTGCAATCCGCGCTGGTGCCGGCGGCGATGTCACACTCGTCGAGCACGCCGTTGCTGTTGCAGTCGAACGTCGGGTGATACGTCGCCTGTACCCGGTATTCGCCGAACCCGATGAAATTGGCACTGCCGCCCGGGTCGCCATAGATGCGGATGGCGTCACCCGACAGCGGGTCGAAAGTCAGTATGAAGGTCTCGAAGTTGACGCCGTTGTTACCGGGATAGTTCGGATTGGAGCTCAGGTTCGCGACGTTTGTCCAGAGGCCGTTTACTCGCACCTGGACCTGTAAGGTATCGAACCAGCCGCCGTCCACGAAGTGCATGCCCTCCTGGAAGGTGAGGGAGTGGAACTCGCGGGCGTAGGTGAACTCGTAACCCATCCAGTCCTCGTTGCCCTGGTCGCCGTTGTGGAAGGTGTCGTATTGACGCCAGTAGTCCATGCTGCCGACCGGCGGGTAGTCGCCGTTGCGCATGGTCTCCGGATTCGTGCTGCCGCTGCCGAGCGGATAGGGCGGATCGAGCTCGAAGATTTTGCCGATGAAGCCGCCGGCCATGGTGACGTCACCGACACCGGCCTCGCACTCGTCGGGCATGCCGTTGGTGTTGCAGTCCGGGCTGGTACCGGCCGCGATGTCGCACACGTCGAGCACGCCGTTCGTATTGCAATCGTCACACCAGGGGCTGCCGTCACAGTTGGCCAGGTCCTGGTGGTCCGGGATGTTGTTAGAGTTGCAATCGTCACACCAGGTGCAGTCCGTTCCGGCACCCTGCCACAGGCCATTGAGGCCGGTTAGACAATACTGCTCCGTCGTAATGCCGCACAGCAGCGGGTTACTGCTGTAGCAGCAGGCCCCGAGCAGATCGCAGACGTCGGCGATCCCGTTGAGGTCGGCGTCGGTGCAATCCGTGCCCGGCCCTTGCCAGGTGCCCTGATATTGCATAAGGCACGACAGCGAGTCGGTAACAACACAACGGTAATAGCCCACCGCCGGCACGAAGTAGCAGCAGGCGCCGAGCTCGAGCGATTCGATCCAGATCGTTAGAGCATCGATGTCGTCGTCGAGCGGGTCGCTAAAGTCCATGCTATAGCCGGTCATCCACGAGACGTAGAGCTGGTTCGGATTCAGGCCGCCGGATTCGTCACCCGGCGTGAGTGGATCGTCATCATCGACGCTATAGATCATGGCGAACATGGGCACCGTAGGATCGTCCGGCATGGCCAGCAGGGTAAACTCGAACGCGTCGATGTCGGTCTCGTCCGAGATGCCCAGGTCAATGACGTCATCAATCACCGCGACCGGTCCGCCGCCGAGGAGAACCTGGTAGATGTCGCCCGGGTCGAGGCCGATATGGGCCTCGTGGTCCACGGTGAAATACCACTCGGTGCAGGGGCTCAGGCCTTCGTGGATGTCGAGCGAGTCCACGTCGTCGTCCTCCGGATCGCCCTGGTCCGGATTTGGCGCCAGGTTCTGGTGCACGGTGAACTCGTCCGCGATCGGATACTGATTGGCAATCGGGTACGGCGGCGGCGTGGGTTGCACTGCTACCGTCACGCCGAGGACTTCATCCCGGCCGCCGGTGGTGCCGTAGCTGCTGACGCCGGCCGGGGAGGGCACGCTCACCGGCACGTCGAACTGCGGCCAGCCGAGAGCCATATCGTCATCGAACGAAATCATCAGGTATTCCGGCGGATAGGCACATGCCGTCGCAGCCGGCAGCGGGAAGGGCGGCCCGCCGTACAGCGAGATGTCGAGCTGGTCG
Organism: Phycisphaerae bacterium; assembly: GCA_023128695.1. Lineage (GTDB taxonomy): Bacteria > Planctomycetota > Phycisphaerae > UBA1845 > Fen-1342 > JAGMDK01. The sequence goes on along the minus strand of JAGMDK010000353.1, from coordinate 2,367 downwards.
TGGCCGTCCACGTCGAGGTAGTCGTAGTACCATGGACTGCCGTTTCCAACGGGCACGGCCGTGGTATAGGCCGGGTCCGGCGGGTCGGGCCAGGGATCAAAGCCGTAGAGCAACACGTCGTCCAGGAATCCGTCTCGCCCGCCCGGACAAATCACACGCGGCCCGCCCCACCAGTAGATGTCACCCGGATCAAAGCCCTCGTCCCCGTCCCGGAACGGATCGCTCAACTCGGAATCGGAGCCGATATCCAGCGAGAACTCGGCCAGCCAGGCCTCGCATAGGTCGGGCACGCCGTTGCCGTTCAAGTCGATGTGGGTCCCCATGGCGAGGTCGGCGAAATCCGGGATGCCGTTACTGTCGCAGTCGCTAAAGGTGGGATTGTTGACATTGTCGTAGTAGATGTCGCCGTACTGGTCGGCCGCGGAGGTAGTGAAACCCAGGTAGGCCCAGGGTTGACCGTAATAGGTCCACCAAGAGCGATCGACGACCAACGCCAGGTATTCGCCCAGCCAGCGCTGAAACATCCACGGGTCAAACGGCGCCGGTAGTAACGTATCGCTGACCATGCCGGGTCCGGTCCAAGTATTACCTTGGTCGGCACTCTGTAACATGGCAACGCACCACAGGATCGGCTGTTCGTCGGCGAAGCCGCCATGATACCAAGCCACGTCGACCAGCCCGTTCGGCTTCACGTCGACCCAGGGCGCGAAGTCGTGCCCGGTGCAGATCGGCCCCGGCCCCACGAGGATGGGCGGCCCCCAGATCACGCCGCCGTCGTAGGACGAGATGCAGTAGATATCACCTTCGTCGCCGACGCCCGGACCGTCAGGATCCTCGGGCCAGACGATGTAGATCTCCCGCGGGTTGGTCGGATGGACGGCGATACAGGGCGCGGTGTCACCCTTGACACCCGGGCTGCCGGGGAAGCTATCGCTGAACTGCTTGGGCACGGTGATGAAAGTGCGCTGATGGATCCACTGGTCGGGGCCCCAGGTGACGCCGCCATCATACGAGACGTCGAACCACAGCTTGCAGGTCGTTTGTGAAGGTTGGAGCACGTCATACTCGGTCCAAGTAGCGTAAAGCGTGCCATCCGCGGCGGCCGCCAGGTGCGGGGCGTGTCCCATGCACGATCCTTGTGTGCATCCCCCGGTTGGATCATTTATCCGCGTGCGCGGGGTGAAGTTCGTACCCCCGGGCGGCGAGCTCGAGAACCAGAGGTCGCTATTAGGAGTCGTACCGATGTCCCGGATCCATGTGACATACACATAATTGAAGAAGGGACTGGTGGGGTGCGTATCGACGATCAAGTGCCCGCGATCGTTGAGCGTCTGTGTGGGGGGTTGATCGAAGGATACCTGCACGGGGCCGGCCCACGTGTTGCCGCCGTCGTTCGACGACCACACGTACAGCCCGCTGGTGGTTCCCGCCGCGTCGGTGGCGATACAGCCGGCGTAGACGGTGCCGAGCATGTCGGCGGCGGCCATCGGGTCAAAATGAATGCTCATGCCCGGCACGGTGAGTTGGCGGTCGGTCCAGGTAACGCCGGTGTTGTAGCTGAAGCTCACGCCGATGCCTGGGCCGCCCGACACTGGATTGTCGTTGTACACCATGACCAGATTGCCGGGCCTGGTTGGATTCAATGTCAGAGCTACTTCATTCTGGGTCAGGGGGGGCGGATCCTGGTTGACCAACACGTCCACGCCGCCCACCGGCTGCCCCAGCGCTACGCCGACCGATACGACCGCGACAACCAGCGCGGCGGCACCGCCAGCGGGTACACGGCGAGGACTTGGCTGAGAAAACGTGCGCATTCGTTGTTTCGAGAACATGTTTGATCCTCCTTTACAGTGGTAACTTCCTGCTCCGCGTCAAAGTGATTCAACTGTCCATCCCACCTAATAATAGACGCCGGACGGACTGGTTTGACTTGAGCAGGGTGGTGGGCCTCGCCCAGTGTCTATTCTTACTTATCGTGCTTATCGTGGTTGGCAATTGCACCACGAAGAGCACGAAACCAAAAAAGTCGGCGTCGGCCGAAAATGTAGCGTCCGGGCTCTGTCCCGGACGTAGAATACGGAGAAAATCCCTCCCACAATGACGTCCGGGACAGAGCCCGGACGCTACATGACTTTTACGGCGTACTGTTATGACTGCCCCCGCTAGGACTCGAACCTAGGACCCGCTGGTTAAGAGCCAGCTGCTCTGCCAACTGAGCTACGGAGGCGATATCAAGCCCGCGAGCCTGACAACGAGGCTATATTACCGTGTTTGCCTACCATCTTGCAAGCATCATTGGAAACCAGTGGGCTCTGCTGGGTGAGCGTCAACATAGAGGGTGGGGCGGGCCTCCGTGCCCGCCAGTAC
>JAGMDK010000352.1 GCA_023128695.1 Phycisphaerae bacterium | reverse complement strand
CCACGAATTCTGCTGAGGAGGCATATTTTTAGGTGGTTTGTTTCTCTTTGGATATTCATACTGGGGAACTTCCTTTCAGCCGTTTGGAGTTGTCGGTGGAATTCTAATATGCTTAATTGGGATTTGTTTGGGTGTCATCGGACAAATCAGTGAAGATTCTTATGAAGCTGCTAGTAAGAAATAGACGGCACGGCGTATAAAAGGCGCTGCACCTGACCGCTATTTCGCTATGCTTCAAAGCGACAGGTGAGCTTGGTCGTTCCTGCCGTCCGCAGGTCTGGCTCACCGAGTTGTTCAGGTCGAGGGGGAGCTTGTCCAGGGAGCGGTGTTAGTGGACGCGATCAATCCACTTCCCCGGCACGTCCAGCAAGGACTTCAGGTTCTTCCGGGTCGTCAGAATCTTCGTCGCGAAGCGGCCACCGGCCGGCCGGCAGGTCTCGATAGTGGACGCGGCTTCCCTGCCTGCGGCTCGGCAGGAGCCTCGCCCTCCCCTTCGCGTACGCCGCCGGAAGTGTCACGGACCCCTCCGGAGTCGTTGTGCTCTGTTCTGATTGTTGCACTGTGAGAAAATGATAGAATCAGCAATTCGATGCGTCCAAACGAGGGCCAGACACTGTTTTTCAGCGAGGCCATAGGAGCCACCGTTTTCGCACCCATAATTCGGGAACAATGCCATGAGCGCTCAGAACGCGGAAAAAGACGACGGTAAAACCACCTCCCTCAACTTCATCCAGGCCATCATCGCGGAGGACTTGCGGACGGACAGGTTCGGTGGCCGCGTGCATACGCGCTTCCCGCCGGAGCCGAACGGCTATCTGCACATCGGTCACGCCCAGGCGATTTGCCTGAGTTTCGGCCTGGCCGAAGAGCACGAGGGCGGGCTGTACAACCTGCGCTTCGACGATACCAATCCCGTCAAGGAGGAGGAGGAATACGTCGAAGCGATCAAGGAGGACATCCGCTGGCTGGGGTTTGATTGGGAAGATCGGCTGTACTACGCCTCGGACTACTTCGAGCAGATGTATAAGTACGCCGTGCAGTTGATCAAGGCTGGCAAGGCGTACGTCTGTGATTTGACGCCGGAGGAAACGCGCGCTTATCGCGGCACCTTAACCAAGCCCGGCCGAGACAGCCCCTATCGCAACCGCGGCGTCGAGGAGAACCTGGACCTGTTCCAGCGCATGCGGGCCGGCGAGTTCCCGGACGGCACGCGCACGCTGCGAGCGAAGATCGACATGGCCTCGCCCAACCTGAACATGCGCGACCCGGTCATGTATCGCATCCTGCGGGCCACGCACCACCGCACCGGCGAGACGTGGTGCATCTATCCAATGTACGACTGGGCCCACGGGCTCGAAGATTCCATCGAGGGCATCACCCATTCGATTTGCACCCTGGAATTCGAGAACCATCGCCCGTTGTACGATTGGTACCTCGACGAACTCGGCGTCTATCACCCCCGGCAGATCGAGTTCGCCCGGCTTAATCTCAACTACACCATCATGAGCAAACGCAAGCTGCTCGAACTGGTCGAGGGCGGCCACGTCTCCGGCTGGGACGACCCCCGCATGCCGACCGTCTCCGGCTTGCGGCGACGCGGCTACACGCCCGAGTCCATCCGCGAATTCTGCCGCCGCATCGGCGTGGCCAAGTTCGACGGCGTCAGAGAGATCGCCCTGCTCGAGCACTGCCTGCGGGAAGACCTGAACAAGCGGGCTCCGCGCGTGATGGGCGTGTTGCGGCCGTTGCGGGTGGTGATCGACAACTATCCGGAAGACCAAGTGGAAGAGCTGGACGCCATCAACAATCCGGAGGACCCCAGCGCTGGGACGCGGAAGGTGCCGTTCTCGCGCGTGCTGTACATCGAGCAGGACGATTTTCGGGAGGACCCGCCAAGGAAATACTTCCGTTTGGCACCCGGGCGTGAGGTGCGGCTGCGCTACGCCTATTTCGTCACGTGTGTCGGCGTGGTGAAGGACGAGCAGACCGGCGAGGTCGTCGAGCTGCACTGCACGTACGATCCGGCCACCCGCGGCGGCGACTCGCCGGACGGGCGGAAGGTCAAGGGCACGATCCACTGGGTCTCGGCCGCGCACGCGCTGGAAGCCGAAGTGCGCATGTATGAACATCTCTTCAGCAAGGAGAATCCGGACGGCGTGGAGGAGGGTTCCGATTTCAAGAGCAATTTGAACCCGAACTCGCTGAAGACACTGAAGTCCTGCCGGGTTGAGCCGTCTCTGGCGGGCGCGCTGCCGGGCAGTCGCTATCAGTTTGAACGGCAAGGGTATTTCTGCGTCGATCCCGATTCGTCCGAGAGCGTGCTGGTATTCAGCCGGACGGTCCCGTTACGCGATACCTGGGGCAAGATCGAGAAGGCACAACACAAGAAGAAGTGATCGCTAGTGCGAGATTCCTATCTCGCACTCCTGTCCCGCGGGATTTCTATCCCGCACAACAGACGCATGAACAGGTGCGAGAAAGGATTCTCGCACCAGCGTAACAGGATGGGGCACCCTCACGCCTCCTACGGCCGGTACGGGGCCCGGCCGCTACATTTTCAACCGCTGCTTCCCAACCGGCAGTGACATTTGCGACAAACTGTTACGCACTCTCCGCCTGGCGTTCGACGTGGATTCGCAGGCGGTTGATCTTCCGGGCTTCGGCGGCCAGGACCTCGAAGCCGATGTTCTCGTGCTGGTACTGCTCGCCGACGGCGGAGTCTCTCAAGCACTGAACCGGACGACGTAAACATGCCCGTTGGCGAGATCGAAGGTCTGCGCGCCGATTTCATCTTCGCTCGTGGCACTGGCGACGGTTTGGCCTGACTGGTCAGTAACCGTGATGGTGCCCGGCGTGGGCGTGACGTAGTCCAATGTGACGCGGAGCCGAGTCGGACTCTGTACGTCGTAGCGGATGTTGAGGTTGACGCCGCGGAAGTTTAGGTTTCGCATCGTGTAGCTCTTGCCCGGGGTCGCCAATCGTTCGGGGAGGGCTGGAGCGAGGTGGAACTCGACGTCCGGCTCGCCCTCCGTGTCCGGGGCCGGCAAGCTGTCCGTTTCGCGGAAGCCGATGATGCCGCGGATCACGTGCAGCGGGAGCGTGGCGCCCCAGCCGAAGTTCTCGCCGCCCGGCTCCTCGTTCTCCGCGCTCGGCCACCATTCGCACGCCACGCCGGGGACGCGATAGGCAAACGGCTTGCTCGGCTCATCGAACCGGACCGCGCGGGCATCGAGGCGCGGGTAGATACGGTCCGCGATGTCGGCGGCAACCTCGGCGCTGAGCATCCGCTGGCCCGCTCGCCAAGCCGCCTCGGCGTATGTCAAGAAGAAAGGCGGCCGTTCCAGCCAATGTTGTGGATTGTCGCGGAGTATTTGGAACTTGGGCTTCACTGCTTCAACCTGGTTGGCCGTCGCGACGCCGCAGGCTAGCGGGGTCAGCATCGCGACCTCCACGTCGTCGGGGCGGATGATCGGCTCGTTGGCGCGGGTATCAAAGTCGCGGAACCATCCGTCGATGAACATCTCCCGGGCGGCGGCGGCGGTGCGGTCGGCCAGTTCGGTCCAGCGCGGCACGTCGAGCGGCGCCCCGGCCACTTGGGCCAGCAGCACCATGTCCTGCATCGCCGCGGCCATGGCAGCCTGGACGTCCACGGCCCGAATGAACCCGATCTCGCCGCCCGCGGATTCCGGGAAACGGCGAGACAGTTGACGATTGATGATTGACGATTGACGATTGATATCATCGCCTGTGGATTCCGGGAAACGGTGTGATCCTTCTTGGCCGGCCTCCCGGGCACACTTGTAGTGCAGCCAACCCTGGCGATCCGTGCGGTGTTCCAGCCACCAGTCGAGGTAGCTCTTGAGATGCGGGTACAACTCCGCGAGCCATTCGGCGTCGTGCGTGGCGGCGTAGATGGCGCGGACGGCGAGAAACGGGAGGCACCACGCCGGTGATGTCCCACACGCTTCCCCGTCCGCCGCGATCATGTTCACGCTCCCATCCTCGCGGCAGCCGGGGACGTTCGGCTGGGGCGCGTCGGCGAAAGTGCCCAGCAGCACATCCTGGGCCAACTCGGGATCGGCGTGACTCAGCGCCAGCATGTCCAGGCCGGCCTGCGCCAACACACTCCGCGGCGAGTGTACCTGCATGGCGTCCCAGTGGTGCTTGAAGATCCCCGTCGGCGGCCGCACGTTCATCCGTAGCGTTTCCCAGTCGTAGACCCAGCCGCGCTTCCAGGACTCCGGCCAATCGCCCTCGAGCCGCGGGCAGTGCGACCAGAAGGCCTCGTCGCGGTCGAGCTGCTGTTCGAGCGTGGGGATTGCGTCGGCCAAGCCGGTATCCAGTTCCGCCAGCGCCGCCGGCTCGTTGACGCCGCGACTCAGGCAGATGAGTGCCGTCGCGCGGCCCTCGGCGGGGACGCTCAGCTTGTAGGTCATGACGGTGTGCAGCGGACCGGGGCCATGAACCGTGGTTTGCGCGCGGGATGTCAAATCGTTTTCCCGCAGCCAGCCGGGCAACTCGTCCCGCACGCCGGTCGCTTTGTGCGCGAAACTGGGGATATTCGCGCCCAGTGCAAAGTAATCGCCATAAGCTGTAATGCAACTCACACCGGCGTCGGGCTCGGCGAGGTAACGCATGGCCAGCCCATCGCTGCCCCACCACTCCGTCTCCCACAGCCCGTAAACGTGTACGGCGTGGAGATAGACTTCCTTGGCCGTGTTGCCCGAGTTAGCCACCTCGATCAGGCAGGCCAGCGTGTGCTCCCGCGGCAGGAAGTATCGGAAGCTGTAGGTGAGGCCTTGGTGTTGGAAGTCGTAGCTCAGCATGTGCTTGGAGTGGTAGCGCGAGCTCAGCTCGATCCCGGCGGTCGCGAAATCCGGGGCCGACACGAGCCGCAGGTCGTCGCACGCGAGCGTCATTTTCAGGATCGACAGGTAATTCACGTGGCCGTGCGTGCCGGTTCCGTAGGCCCCCTTGAACGACCGCAGCCAGTAGCCGAAGCCCAGCGGCGGCACCGAGCGAATCACCCCACCGCGGTTGCTGACCATCGTGTGATACGGGTTGTCGAGGTACCCGTGCGGGGTGTAATCGCCGGCGGGAAAGCTCGGCGGCAGGGTCAATTCAATCGCATTGGCGGAGTCGGTGCTTACTGAGTTGCCTTCCATGACAAGTCCCTTTCATGATTCACGAATTCATTGGGAGGGCGAGGCTCCTGCCGAGCCGCAACTCGCCTGGAGGCTCGCCCTCCCCGAGCGACGGACACTTTCTGAATTTGCGCAAGTTCGTCAGGCTCGGAGGCCTGACGCTACACGCGGCCCATTCGTTCCAGCACGCCGCGGAGCAGGAGCGGCCACGCAATTGTAGCGTCGGCGTAGACCTCGGCGTGGCGGCCACCCTCCTTTTCCGAGACGAACTTGCCCCACGAGACCCCCTCGGAATACGTGCAGCCCGACAGCCCGCCCCAGTGCACCGGCTCGGGGCAGATGCGGATCGCGTAGCGGAAGCGGATGAATTTGCCGAGCCGGCCGGCAGTGCGGCGTTCAAGGACCTCACCAAGCGGACCGACCTGTTGAGCCCAGTTCCGCGGCACGCCGCCGCCGATGGTGAAGATGCCCAGCCGCTCGGCCTTTTGGATGCGGTCGTAGTAGTCGCCGACGTCACGCAGCGGATCGATCCGGACCGGCGTGTGCCCCTCCTCATCGGCGAGCAGGTTGTGCATGAACACGTCGAGCCCGAGTTCGCTGTCCGTGAACGCCGGCACGTAGACCGGCACGCGCTTCTCGGCGGCCGATTGCAGGATGCCGCGGCCCGCGGCGGTCTTCCGTACGTGCTCGCCGAGCCGCCAATTCAGCTCGTAGGTGCCCAGCGGCCGATCGGCGGGCAGCTCGGCCAGCAACTCCAGCAAGAGATCGCCGACGTCCTCCAGGTTCCGTTCCAGCTCGAGCGTGTCATACACTCGGCAATAGCCGGCCGCGTAGAGCTGCTCGTCGCTCCAGCGCGGATCGTGGCGGAAGTGCGTGTGCCCGCTTTGCTCGATCAGCCCATGGCACATCAGGGCCCCGGTGCTGACGACCGCGTTCAGCATCCCCTGGTCGATCATCTCGGTGATCATGAGCCCCTGCTTGGCGATGGTCATCGCGCCGGCGAAGGTGCCGACCACGAAGCATTTCTCGTCGGTCGCCATCTCATAAAGGATATCCGCCGCCTCGCCCAAACTGCGGCCGCTGAAGGCGGTCTTCGACATGGCGGCGAGCAGGTCGGAACACGTGGCGGTCTTCCGCACATCGAGCGGTTCGAGCGGCTTGAGCTCATGCGACCAGCCGTCGGACAGTTTGTCCAGACCGCGTGGAGCAGGGCTTTGTTTGGGTTCCGGCATAGGCGGTGCTCCTGAATGTCGTACGATTGACGATTTCAGATTGACGATTGACGATTGGATTCGCGGCTTATTCGTTCTCTTCGCTTCCGATTCTCAACCGTCAATCGTAAATCGTCAATCGTCAATCTCCCGCCGGGTGTTCCCGGTGTGGGTGCCCCATCCCGTTTCGCCGGCCCGGAGGGCAGGCGAACGGGGTGGGGAACTGACATGAGGCAGTACAAACCTAGTTTCCTCGAGTCGGTCCCCCACCCCGTCCGAGTGCCTGCCAAACAGGCACTCGGAACGGGATGGGGCACCCTTCAATTGACGATTTCAGATTGACGATTGGATTCGCGGCTTATTCGTCCTGTTCGCGTCCGATTCTCAACCGTCAATCCGCAATCGTCAATCGTCAATCTCCCGCCGGGTGCGTCGGTGGCCCATTTCATGGCTCGTCGGTTTGGGCTTCTGTGGAATTGACGAGCGGCGCGCCGGAGATGTCATGCACCCGGACTGGACTAGGACGTACTCATTGCCTTGACACTTAGTGGGGCCAACCATGAAGCTAGGGAAGGAGTAGTGTGATGATTGAGCCAATCCCGGGTTACGCAGCCGACGGGGCAGCGACGGCAGCACCGGGCGTGTCTGACGGCCCTCGGCGCGGCGGTCGCC
>JAGMDK010000351.1 GCA_023128695.1 Phycisphaerae bacterium | reverse complement strand
CGGCCCTCCGCGGCCGCCATCGGACTGTACTGGCGGGCACGGAGGCCTACCCCACCCACTATGTTGACGCTCTCCCCGGCGAACCGGGCGGCCAGCACGGCCGCAGAGCGACGCTGAGCGCCCGGGAGGATGTTTTCTTAAGAATAATAACCCATAAGTGCTTGACATGGTTGCGGCGAAAGGTTTATGTTATAAATGGTTGCTGAGCGGCCGATACTACAGTCCGGTCGCTCGGTGACTGGTTGACGCGCAGGTTGGATAGCGCGACCCGGGCGGTAATGTTCAGGACGGGAGGCTGGGGAGTGGGAGAGTGGTGTTGCGATCGCTACCACGCAAAACCGCATCGTTCGTGCCGTGAATGAAAAAAAACTAGTGCTTGTAGGCCAATTGTGGAGGTGTGCTCACTCCGCATTTCTGTTTTTTGGCATGAGTTGATTGTTTGGAATTAGGTTCAGCCAAACGGTGGCTGCTGGGTACGGCGTCCCGCGTAGAGTGAAACGCGGACGGTAACAAAGGAGGCAAGTATGAGAAAGTGGAGTAAGGTACTGTGTATCGTGGGCGGTTTGCTAATCTGCACCACCGCCCTCCAGGCCGCGGACAACACGAATCCGCAGGCCGACGACAAGGGGGTCACGACCCTGTCCAAGACCAAGACCAACACCAACTTGGTCCACGGACAGCCCGGCTTGACCCCAGAGAACGCGGCGCTAAAAAGCACCGCCCAGGGCTTCACGGCCCAATTCACAACGATGGCCTTGGAGACCGGGGTTGACAGCGCGACCCGCCCCAAGGCCCCCGCGGAGGACACGCTGTCCGGCAAACTGCGCTGTCCCGAGTCCGCGATCGACATCGAGATCTTTACGGACAACTACCCCGGTGAGACCACCTGGGAAGTGCTCGAGTATCCGTCCATGGCCGTCGTGTGCTCCGGCGGTCCGTACGCGACCGCCAACTTCCTCTACACCGAGCAGTGCTGCGTGCTGGACGCCGGGTGCTATCACTTCGTGATCTACGATTCCTATGGCGACGGCATCTGCTGCGCCTACGGCAACGGTTACTACAACGTGTCCTACAACGCCGCCCCGGTGTGCAATGGTGGTGTGTTCGGTTCCGCGGATTGGTGCCCGTGCATCGGCGATCAGTGTCCGCCGGATTGCGGCCTGACCCAGGCCTGCTGCGTCGGCAACATCTGCTACGACGTTGACGACCAGGCCGAGTGCGACGCGATGGGCGGTGACTACTACGCCAACGAGATGTGCAGCAGCTTCGTCTGCCCGCAGTCCTGCCCGCCGGACACGACGATCTTTGGTCAGGTGACGGATGATTGCAGCGGCTCCTGGTCGGCGGCGACGAGCGGGATGGGTGCCGGCGGCCCGCCCGTGGGTTTCTGGTACCGCGTCTTCGAGAATTTCCCGTCGCTGGGCGATATTGTCGAGATCCAGGACATCCACTGGTGGGGTCTGTTGCTCCACTACGACGGCGGCTGGTATGACTGTGCCAATCCCGCGCCGGTGCAGTTCTTGATCCAGTTCTGGGCGGACGACGCCGGGATGCCGGCGGACTACTTTGCCGGCCCGCCGGTCTGCACGAATGGCCCGCTCTCGCCCAGCTACATTGCGCTCGGCGGGGCCTGCGGTGGCTTCCAGTTGTACTACTTCTGGGTCGATCCGCTTGATCCGCATTGTCTCGCGTTCTCGGGCCTGCCGGGCTGGGTGTCGATCGAGTCGACGGACAACTCCCCTGACCCGGATTGCGTCTTCCTCTGGATGAGCGCCGGCAGCGGCATGTCGCTGCAGTGGGAAGTTGGTTCGGGTATTCCGCCGGCGGACACCGGCAAGAACCGCGGCCTCTGCCTGACCGGCA